>NZ_JBHUXA010000034.1:0-71710 GCF_042669725.1 Nocardia sp. NPDC057227
GGCACCGCTTCCAACGGCCGCGGACTGGAAAGATGCTCACTGTCGAGCAGATCCGACACCACGATCTTCACCACCGACGGCGGCATATCCAGATAAGCAGCCACCTCGGCGATCGACAGCGAACCCTTGGTACTGCAGAGGGACAGCACGCGGCGGGCGTCCGGCGCCAGCCCGATGGGCGGCTCGGAACCCGCGACGACCAGCGTCACCAGATCGAGCAGCCGGGTGGCGCGGGTGCGGCCCCCGGTGCGGACGTAGGCGCGGACCAGATCGGGGTCGCGGCCGCTCACCGCAGACCGCCGTCGTCTCTCCGCCGGGGCGCGCTGGCCAGCTCGTGCCCGACCCGGGCGGCGAGCTCGTTCATCCGGTGCGCGATCAGCCCGACATCCAGATCGACGGTGGTCGCCACGCCGAGCAGGGCACCCTCGCCCGCCGCGGTGATCATGATCATGCCCTCGTCGTACTCGGTCATGTTCTGCCGCACCGTGTTACCGCTGGTCCCGCAGAACTCACCGAGCGCCTTGCCCAGCGACCGCAACCCCGACGCCGCCGCGGCGAACCGCTCGGCATCATCCTTGGAAATCCCCGCACTGTGCGCAATGCGCAACCCGTCATCGGACAACAGCACCGCGAACCGGACCCCGGGCACCTCGAGATCCTCGAGAAGCCACCCCAGTTTGTTGCTGCTGTCGGTCACGCTCGGTGTGCCCATCAGGATGTCGTCCCTTCCGTCTGTTCGGATGCGGCGGCACGGCCGCTCTTGGAACCGGACTGCCACGCCGCCGCGATATCCGGCCGCGCCAACCCGGGATCGGTCCGCGGACCGCTCGTCTTCACCATCGCGGCGACGGTCGCCCGGCGCCTTCGCCTCGGCAGGCCGCCGCCCGCGATCTCCCGCACCGACGCCTCCGGCTCGTGATCCGATTGCGCTGACACAGGTTCGGGGTTCGGCACCGCGGCGACCACCGGCTCGGCGCGGACCGTCGCGACGGGCTGCGGGGTGCCGTTCTGCTGCGCGCCGAACCGGTCGGCGGTGCTGCGGGCGATCGGCGCCGCGGGGATCTCGATGGGCTCGGGGGCGGGTGCGGCCGGGGGCGGGGTGATCAGCAGGGTCTCCGGGATGTAGACCATGGCCCGCATACCGCCATACGCATTCGGCCCATCGATATACACCGTGAACCCATACCGCCGAGCCAACGCGGCCACACCAGGAAAACCCACCTTCGGCGACGGACCCAGCTGATGGATATCCACCGACCGCTCCCCCGCCAGAACCTGACGCGCCTCCTCCATCTGCTCGGAATTCATCCGAACACCCGCATCATCCACAATCACGGTCACCCCGTGATGCCCCTCCTGAAACCCCACATCCACATACGACGTCGGCGGCGAATACCGCAACGCATTGTCCAGCAACGTCGCCAACGTATGCACCAACGGCTCCACCGCCCGCGAGATCACCATCCGATCCAACTGATTCGACCGAACCCGCAGATAATCCCGCACCCGCCCCGTCGCACCACCCACCACATCGGTCAACGACTGCGACGGCCACCGACGACCAGGCAAACCACCACACACGATCACATACGACTGCGCCTGCCTGATCATCTGCTGCACCGAATGATCGATCCGCGTCAACGTCGCATACACCTCGTCATCACGATGCTCACGCAACGCCGCCGACACGACCTGACTCACATCGGCACCCAAACTCACCACCGACGTACCGAACGACCGCACCGCACCACTCGTGGCATCCCGCGCCGAACTCGACAACCGCTCCCGCACCGCCTCCTCGGCGGACTGCACGGCGACCCGGGAATTCTCCTCGGCGTCCCGGATGGTCTGGTCGCGCACCTCCGCCTGCAGGATCCTGAGCTCGTCGGCATAGCGCTCGGCGGTCCACCGCAAACCTTGGGCGAACCGTGAATTCTCGGTGCCCGGCGGGACTTCCGGGATCGGCGCGGGCTCGTGCCTGCGCACCGAGGCGGCGACCGCGGGCAGGGTGGTGGCGGCGAGCCGCTCCAGCGCCTCGTCGTGCAGGCGCTGCTCGGCGATCAGCGCATCGATACGGGACTGCTTGCGGCGCACGACCTGCACCGCGTAGATCGTGGTGACCGTGACCAGCACGACGGTCACGATCCAGGGAAGCACCACGGCAAAATCTGAACTCATCAGTTCTCTCGTGTTGAGGGACTCGAGGACCGGGGGGATCGGGGTGCCCGGCGAGCCGCGCAATACCCCTGCTGCCGAACGTCTTTGATCGCGCACGGCCTGCCACACCGATCCCGGCGATCGGCACACAGTAGCAGTATCACGAAGAAGTCTCGATTCGCGAGATGGCGAACAATTGCGGTCTCCGGAGGGGTTAACAGTGCGCAAAATAATCATGACCGAAGGATTCCGTCCGGTAGCGATGATCTTTTACCGCAGTGTTAAATGCTTACTACGGATCTCGTTGCCCGACAGTGGGTTTCGCTGTATCAGACAGTAGCCGTTCCGGCGGTGCCGACGCATGACTCGTCAATTATGGAAACCCGTTCCAGTGGCTTTCCGCACCGAACCGAACAATTGTTTTCTGTTTCCCCGGTCACTTATAAACCGACCGGTTGCCTGGGTTACCCCCGGACCCATCCGTGCGGCCGGGCAGCTCCGAAGGTGAATCGACAGACACTGTTCGAACGAAAGGTGATCGATGGGCACCGGCAAGCACAGGGCACTCGCCCCGGCTCGGAGGCGGATGGGCTACGCGGTGGCGGCGGGGGCGGTTCCGGTGGCGCTGTCGCTGGTGGCGACCGGGACGGCACACGCCGCGCCCGAGCCGCAGGTGGCGGTGGGCCCCGCCGAGGTGGCGCCGATCGCCGACGAGCAGGCACCGGCGGCCGCCGAGGTGCCGAACGTCAACCCCTACTACGGCGTCCGCTACCCGGACGAGGTGCTGAGTTCGCTGCAGGGCGCGCGCTCGATGCCCGCCTACGGCTACCTCTCCCCCGTCGAGAACCTGCACGGCCCGGCGCCCGCCCAGCCCGTCCCGCCGATCACCCCGCCGGCCGGCGTGCTGCGCTTCGGCGACGTCCAGGTGGAGTCGCCGGACTGGCTGCCGCGCGAGCAGGCCATCCAGATCAACGACGCCGCCGCCGCACAGGAGGCCGGGCTGGCCACCTACTTCGACTCCGTCGGCATGGAGCGCACCCGCTCGGATCGGGTCGCGAGCCAGACCATCGGCTCCGCCGCGGCCGGTGCGGCCGCGGGCGCCGCCTTCGCCGCACCGTTCGGTGTGATCGGGGCGGCGGCGGGCGGCACGATCGGTGCGCTGGTCGGGGTGCCGTTCATGCCGATCGGGCTGGCGGCCGTCCCGCTGGGCGCCGCCTACGGCGCCGGGCTCATGGTGGCGCCGCTCGCCGCCATCGGCGCGGGGCTCGGTGCCGGGGTCGGGGTGGTGCAGGGGCTGGCCGCGCCGGCGCAGGCGCTCGGGCCCGCTCCGGAGGTCGTCCAGAGCTGAGCTTCGCCTTCTTGCGCGCCGCCATCCGGTTTCCGGGTGGTGGCGCGTTTTTGTGCCCGCGTAACGCCACGGCCACACCGTCCGACAGTGAACATGAGTGTTCGCAAAAAGCCGTGGACCTCGATCCGTTGCGACAGTGAGGATTTCACCATGAAGAAACCGACCGCCGTGCTGGCCGAGGTCGCCGTAGCGCTCGGCGCCGCGGCGAGCGTCGCCGCGCTCGGCGCACCGACCGCTTCGGCCGCCGTCACCGGCATCACCGTCGCGCCCGGGCGCACCATCGGCCTGCACGACTACGGCACCGGCTGCTCCTACACCGTCACCGCGACCGTCGACGACTCCGCGCAGGTCTACTTCTTCGAGGAGGGCCAGGGCCCGACCGGCTTCGCCGATGCCACCCCGGTCGACGGCACCGCCACGGTTACCTGGACTCCGTCCCGGACGGCCACCACCTACCTTTTCGCCGCCCAGGCGGGCGGGAACGTGTGGCCCCGGGTCCCGGTCGACGTCGGCACCGGGATCAACCTCGGTTCCGCCTGCGTCGCGCTGTAATCGAGGAGTTCGAATGTCCACTTTGCGTGCCTTCTTCGTCATCACCCTGATCGGCGCCGCGACCGTCGGCGGCGGCGCGAGCGCGGCGGCCGAGCCGGTGCCGCTCGAGCCCTTCGTTCCGGCGCACTCCGGGCCTGTCGCCGAGACCTGGTGCAACGCGCACCCGCTCATCCAGCTGTGGTGCTTCGTCAGCCAGTCCGCCTGACGACCGGCCTTTCGGGATACGGTGAAATGCGGCCGTGGCACCCCGGAGAAATGCGATGATCTTGCCGGGAATTAACTATGAAGAATGGATATTCAACAGCGGATAAAAACATTCCTGTCATGCTTTAATTGGCGATTCCGATTCACAGCAAGAAGCGAACGGGCTATATTTCAAACACCCGATTCACGGGGTTCGACACCCAGTCGTACCATTGCTCGAAATTCCTGGAGATTGCCATGAGACCGACCTCCCTGCTCCGCGCCGGCGTTATCGCCCCGATCGCCGTCGCCTCCGTCTTCTGCCTCGCGGCACCGGCGAGCGCCGCCCCCGTCAGCGTCAACTGGGCCTGCCGTGGCACGGTCTTCGGCATCGGCCAGACCTCGACCATGACCACGTCGGTCACCGGCACCGCGCCGGGTTCGGCGGCGTCGGGCTCCGCGGTGGCCATCACCATCACGCCGGGCGCCTCGTCGGTGCCGAGCTCGGCCTCCGGGTTCACCGTGAACAACATCAGCAACCTGAAGATGACCATCCCGACGCCGGCGAACTCGACCCTGGTCTCCGCGACCGCCTCGGGCGGCACGGTGGCGGGCAGCGTCGCCACGTCGGGCGGGAACGTGGTGCTGACCGTGCCGGGGCCGATCGCGGGCGGCACCAGCTTCACCCCGCCCGCGGTGACCGTCAACGTCACCGCGGGCAGCCCCGGGACCCCGATCACCAGCAAGTACGCGGGCACCAGCTACACCAGCCCCGGCATGACGATGACGACCAACGTCGCCTTCGTCGGCAATGTCGCGACCTCGTGTTACCCGAACCCGTCGCCGACCCTCACCACCACGTCGGTGACCTGACCCCGGGGGCGGGCGGCACGGAACGGTGACCGATGCCGCAGGCCCCGGTGTACGTGCCCGGACCGGGCTGCCCGGCAGCCCGGTCTCGGTCACGGCTCAGCTATCGGCCCGACAACGGTTGCCGCGCTTGCTGTTTGACGGGCGATGTCCACTTCGGCCGAATTCGGCATCGCATCGGACACTGTGTCGTACAGTGCATGTCCGGCACCGCCACGACCGCTCCCACGGTCGGCGCGGTGCCCGCTTTCGTGATGTTCGGCAGCCGCTCTCCTGCCTGCCGACGAACGATCGACAGGAGTCACCATGCCTGCGTCGAACGCCCGGCGGCGATCCCTGCCGCACGCGGGGAAAGCGGCAACCGGCACTCGCGATTCCGCCAAGCCCCTGTGCCCGAGAACGACCCAGCCCGCCCGGATCTCGGCCGAACTCAAGCGCGCCCTCGAGTTCTACCACGGCGCCGCCGAGGACCTGATCCGGGAATTCATCCGGGTGCTCGGCGTGAACGAGACCGACCGGCGGGCCCTGGAGATCGTCCTGCTGGAGAACGAGAAGGATACGACGCCGGGGCTGCTGGCCGAACGCCTCGGCCTCACCGCGGCGGGCGTGACCATCATGCTGAACCGCCTGGAGAAGCAGGGCTACATCGCCCGCACCCTGCACCCGACCGACCGCCGTCGCGTGATCGTGCTGGCGACCGACCTCGCGGCGCATCGCGTTCAGGAACTCGTCGTTCCGATGATCGTCGAGAGTTACAAGATGCTGCTCGACTCGTACGACCCCGGGGAACTCGACACTATTGCCGATTTCCTCACCCGCGCGGGCGAGCTGCAGAAAATTCACCGGCAACGATTGCGAGACGTGGACCCCTACGCGAGGCCCTGAATTCATCTTCGCCGCGCTCGACAGTTACCCGACGGGTGATCGCGCTGTCGGCAAAGGGCCGTTCGGCAATTCGCGAGCGAGAAAGCGGTAGTGCAATGCAGACCCGCGACAAAGACAGTCCGGCCGATCGTTTCCGGCGGCAGGTGCCGGGTATGGTGATCGCGGTAGTCGTCACGGCGATCGGAATAACGTTCCTGGCCGAGCCCGAGCCGAGCCCGCCGGTGCGAGCCGACGATCCGGGCCGACTCACCGCCCTGGCTTTCGAGCGCACCACCATCCGAGCCCGGACCTCCGGGTCGGCCTCGAGTCCAGCGGGCTCTCCGACGGAGGTATCCGCACCGGGCGATGTCATCGGCGCCGGCACGGCCACCGAAACCTCCCAGCCGCCGGCCGCCCCCGAAACCACCGCGATTGCTCCGCCGGATCCCCCGCCCGGGAACTCGACAGACCCGTCGGTGGGCGCCGGTTTCTCCGCCACGGCGAGTTTCTCGGTCGAGGCAACATTCAGCGTCCAGCTCACAGCCACCACCACGACTCCGTCGACGACCACCGTCACGTCGACCCCGCTGCCGACCACCACCACGATCACGACAACGACGGCGCCCCCGCGCACCACCACGACCCCGATCCCGGCGAGTGCGACCACCACACCGAGCGTCTCCACCACGCCGTCGCCGACCGAGAAATGACGGCATGAGCCCACGGGACGATCTGTCAGCATGACGACGTGAGTTCCCCCGCGCTCGTCCCCGAGCTCCTCGTCACCGACACAGCCAGAAGCATCGAGTTCGGGTGCGGGCTGTGCGGATTCGAGATCGAGTACCAGCGCGCGGACGAGGGCTTCGCGTACCTCTCGCGCGGCACCGCACACATCATGCTCGAGCAGCGCGGCGCTGGCCGGAACTGGATCACCGCCCCACTCGAGCAACCGTTCGGGCGCGGAATCAACTTCCAGGTCACCGTCGCCGACCTCGAGCCGATCCTCTCGGCACTGAGCCGAACCGGCTACCCGCTGTTCATGCCACCGGAGACGAAGTCGTACCGCATCGGTGAATCCGAACGATCACACGTCCGGCAGTTCCTCGTCGCCGACCCCGACGGGTACCTCATCCGCTTCGCCCGAAAGAAATCAGGCCCGGTCGAAGACCGGGCCTGACCTGCGGAAAATGGGTGGAGCTAAGGGGACTCGAACCCCTGACCCCCACACTGCCAGTGTGGTGCGCTACCAGCTGCGCCATAGCCCCGAGATGGTGTACCGCCGGGCTTCCCCGGCTGCCTGAACGAAGTTACACCACCCTCCGCGCGCCCACCAAATCGCCCCCTGAGCTGCGAGTCAGCGCGTGAGTTCGACCACCCACTCCGCGTTGTTCACGTCGACGTCGTTTCCACCGGCGAGCACGGTCGGGGTGCCGACCTTGTCGGAGGCGGCGCGCAGGGCGTCCAGGTTGGCGGCGGCGGCGGTGCGGGCGGCGTCGGTCCGGGCGCCGGTGGCGACGCACTGGACGGCGGTGTCGGGGGCGCCGGAGGTGCGGGCGATGGCAGCGAGCTCGTCGGCGGTGTGGTCGCTGTCGGCGCTCTCCTCGGGCTGCTCGGCGAGGAAGAGGGCGTCGTGGAAGCGGGCGTAGGCGACGGCCTGGCCGCTTTCGGCGACGCAGCGCAGGGCGCCGGCGGCGCGGGTGGAGTAGTCGCCGGAGGAGCTGCGGGAGTCGAGGAAGTTCACCAGGTGGTAGCGGACGGCGAGCGCGCCCTCGTCGACGCGCTGGGCGATCTCCTGGCCGTAGATGCGCTCGAGGACGCCGCAGGCGGGGCAGATGGGGTCCTCGTAGATGTCGACGGTGGCGCGCGCGTCGGGCTTGCCGAGGCGGATGGCGTTGCCGTCGACGGCGACCTGCACGGTCGCGTCGCGCACCGAGCCGTAGCCGTCGTTGCGGGTGACGGCGTCGTCACCGCCGGAGGACCAGCGGTAGGCGGCGAAGACGATGATGCCGATGATCACGACGGCGAGCGCGCCGAGCGCGTAGGTGGTGTTGCTGGACATCGGGCGCGGGGTGTAGCCGGCGGACGGTTTGCTCACCCCGTCCACTCTGCCGTATCCGCGCTACCGCGCGCTGCCGCGTCCCCCGAGCCCCTCCGATTCGGCGCAGGGTGGAAGCGGCGCGCTGACCTCGGTGCCGGGCGGCATGGGCGCGATGCCGGGCTTCCCGCTCGAACCGCTCCCGTCCCCGGCGGCGCGGCTCGAAGGATCGGTCTCCCGGCGCATGGGCTCGGGAACCAGGAGCCAGAAGACCGCGGCGAGTGCGAGCAACCCGCCGGTGACCCCGAGCCCGACCCCGTACGACAGCTGCTGCGCGAGGAACCCGACCAGAATCGGCCCGAGCACGGTCCCCAGATCCGCCGACATCTGGAACCCGGCCAGCACCGGACCCCCGCGCGCGTTCGGCCCGATGATGTCGGCGACGGCGGCCTGCTGCGCCGGGCTGAACATCCCGGACCCGATCCCGGCCACGAAGCTCGTGATCAACAGCAGCGGCACGGTGTCGGCCAACGCGAGCCCGCCGGTGCCGACGGCGCAGATGAACGACCCGAGCACGAGGAACGGCTTCCGGCCGAACCGATCGGAGAGCCTGCCGCTGGTGAAGAGCACCACGGCATTGCCCGCGGCGAAAACGGTGAGCGTGATCCCCGCCATGGAGGGCTCCTGCCCGAGCACCTCCACGACGAGCAGCGGCACCAGCGCCATCCGGACGCCGAACACCGCGGCGCCGTTGCAGAAGTTGGACCAGAGCACGGCCCGGTACTCGGGGCGGCTCCAGCCCTCGGCGAAGCTCATGGTGCGCTGCGGCCCGCTCTCCACCGTGTTGATCAGCGTGGAGCCGCGCAGCGCGTACCAGACGACGGCGACGGTGATCAGCAGCGCGATCATGTAGAGCACGAAGGGCGCGCGCAGGCCGAAGCCGGCGAAGAGCCCGCCGATCAGCGGGCCGCCGAGCGAGCCGACCAGGAAACTGGTCGAGTACAGCCCGGAGACGCGGCCGCGGGCGCCGGGCGGCGACATCCGGATCACCAGGGCCAGCGAGGACACGGTGAACATGGTGGAGCCGATGCCGCCGAGCGAACGCAGCACCAGCAGTTGCCAGTAGGTCTGCGCGAGCGCGCTCGCGCCGGTGGAGAGCGCGACGACGAGCAGCCCGCCGAGGTAGACCGGCCGCTCCCCCAGCCGCTGCACCAGCCGCCCGCTCATCGGTGCGAACAGCAGCCGCATCAGAGCGAAGGCGCTGATGATGGCCGACGCCGCGGCCACCCCGACGCCGAAGCCGCGGGCGAACTGCGGCAGCACCGGGGCGACCAGCCCGAAGCCGATCGCGATCACGAACGAACCGGCGATCAGTACCCAGATCTCGCCGGGTAGCCGGTCCGCCCTATTCACCGGCCAGGGCGCGGCCGACCATCTCCTCGGCCGCCGCCTGGACCTGCGCGAGGTGCTCGGCACCGTGGAAGGACTCGGCGTAGATCTTGTACTTGTCCTCGGTACCGGACGGCCGCGCGGCGAACCAGGCGTTCTCCGTGCTCACCTTGACCCCGCCGAGCGCGGCGCCGTTGCCCTTGGCGCTGGTCAGCACCTCGGTGACGGGCTCACCGGCGATTTCCCGCTGCGTGATCATGTCCGGTGTCAACTTCTTCAGCTTGGCTTTCTGTTCCGCGGTGGCCGCGGCGTCGATCCTGGCGTAGGCGGGGGCGCCGTAGCGGCGCTCCAGCTCGACGTAGCGCGCGGACGGGGTACGGCCGGTGACGGCGGCGATCTCGGCGGCGAGCAGCGCCAGGATGATGCCGTCCTTGTCGGTGGTCCAGACGGTGCCGTCGGTGCGCAGGAAGGAGGCGCCCGCGCTCTCCTCGCCGCCGAAGGCGAGGCTGCCGCTGAACAGCCCGGGCACGAACCACTTGAAGCCGACCGGAACCTCGTAGATGTCGCGGCCGAGCACCCCGACCACCCGGTCGATCATGGACGAGCTCACCGCCGTCTTGCCGATCTTGGAGAGCGCGTCCCAGCCCGTCCGGTTCGCCACCAGGTACTCGATGGCGACGGCGAGGAAGTGGTTCGGGTTCAGCAGCCCGCCGTCCGGGGTGACGATGCCGTGCCGGTCGGCGTCGGCGTCGTTGCCGGTGGAGATGTCGTAGTCGTCCTTGATCGAGACCAGGTTCGCCATGGCGTAGCGGGAGGAGGGGTCCATCCGGATCTTGCCGTCGCTGTCCAGCGGCATGAACCGCCAGGTCGGGTCGACCAGCGGGTTCACCACCTCGAGCTCGAGGTCGTAGCGCTGGCCGATCTCCTCCCAGTAGTCGACGCTCGCGCCGCCCATCGGGTCGGCGCCGAGCCGGATGCCCGCGCCGCGGATGGCGTCCAGGTTGGAGACCGAGGGCAGGTCGGAGACGTAGTGGTCGAGGTAGTCGTAGCGCTCGGCCGCGGCGAGTGCCCTGGTGAGGGTGGTGCGGCGGACGCCGGTGAGGCCGGTGCGGAGCAGTTCGTTGGCGCGCTCGGCGATGGCGTCGGTTGCGGTGGTGTCGGCGGGGCCGCCGTGCGGCGGGTTGTACTTGAAGCCGCCGTCTCGGGGCGGGTTGTGCGAGGGGGTGACCACGATGCCGTCGGCCTGGTGCCTGGGGTTGCCGCGGTTGTGCCGGAGCACGGCGTGGCTCAGCGCCGGGGTCGGGGTGTAGCGGTCGCGGGAATCGATCGCCACCGCGATGTCGTTGCCCGCCAGCACCTCCAGCGCGGTGGTCCAGGCGGGCTCGGAGAGCGCGTGGGTATCCCTGGCCAGGTAGACCGGGCCGGTGATGCCGCGGGTGGCGCGGTACTCGACGATCGCCTGGGTGACGGCGAGGATGTGCGCCTCGTTGAAGGCGGTGTCCAGGCTGGAGCCGCGGTGCCCGGAGGTGCCGAAGACCACCTGCTGCGCGGGCTCCGCCGGATCGGGCACCCGGCTGTAGTAGGCCGTGACCAGGTGCGGGATGTCTTCCAGATCGGCGACGCGGGCCGGACGGCCCGCTCGATCGTGGGCCATGGTGGTGGCTCCCTTCCGTGTCGGCTGCGCCAGGCTCGTCATCGGGATCACGCGCACACCCGGTCGCGTGCGGCCGCGTTCGCGAAGGTCATACCCGCGCTCCCTTCCCCGTACCGCCCCTCGTATGCGGGCGGCTCCCGATCCGAGCAGTCTACGAAGCGGGGGCGCGGAGCGGGAAAACGTCGCGCGGCCCCCGCCGCGGGCACCCCCGGGAACGGCGTCGGAAAGGCACCGCCCGAGCCTATCGCCAGGGTCCGACACGGGTCGGCCCCGAGAACCGCGCGGTTGGTTCTACCAGCGAAAACAAGCTTTCCGACGGCTCCATCCCCCGTGTTGACAATCCCCCGGGCGCGCCCGTACGAATGCCTGGAGTCCGGCCGAGAAGTTCACGTTCGATCCGATCTATCCCGAGTCTGGAGAAACAACGATGGCGGTACAGCGGGCAGTCTCCCGAGCGCGGCGCGCGGCGGCGCGCTTCGGCACCCGGCAGCGCGGCCACGACGGCAGGCGCTTCGGCCGGGCGGGACTCGTCGGCATCGCCGCGCTCCTGCTCGCCGCGGGCACCGGGCTCGGCGCGGGCCCGGCCGCGGCGGGGCCGATCTACCCGGCCCCCGACCCCGACGCCTTCTACGCCGCCCCCGCCGACGTCGCCCGCTTCAACCTCGGCGACGTCATGCGCAGCAGGCAGGTGCCCGCGCCGAACTACCCCGGCGCGACCGCCTGGCAGCTGCTCTTCCGCAGCACCGACTCGCTGGGCGGGCCGATCGGCGCGGTGACGACGGTGCTGGTGCCGCCGGGCGGCGGCGCGAACCGGCCGGTGGTGTCGTACCAGCCGTTCGTCAACGCGCTCGGCCTGCGCTGCGCCCCCTCGCACGCGCTCTTCGACGGCGGGCTGCGCGAGGGGCCGGTGCTGAACCTGCTGCTCGGCCGCGGCTGGGCGGTCGCGGTGCCGGATCACCTCGGCCCGAACAGCGCCTACGGCGCGGCCCGGCTCGGCGGCCGGATCACCCTGGACGGCCTGCGCGCGGTGCAGCGGTTCGCCCCGGCCGGGCTCGGCGCCAGCCCGATGGCGCTGGCAGGCTACTCCGGCGGCGGTATGGCGACCGGCTTCGCGGCCGCGCTCGCCCCGGACTACGCGCCGGAGCTGCCGCTGGTCGGGGTGGCCGAGGGCGGGGTGCCGATGAATATCGGCAAGCTGGCGCTCGACCTCGGCATGCAGCCGAACCCGCTGTTCGGGCTGGGTTTCGCGGCCGCCATGGGGCTGGAGCGGGAGTACCCGGGGCAGCTGCCGATCGAGCCGATCCTGACGCCCGCGGGCGCCGATATGCGTAACAGGATCGCCAATGGCTGCACCGACGAGATCATCGCGGCGGGCGCCAACCGCAGCCTGCCCGACGTCTTCTCCGGCCCGCTCGACGCCGACCCGAACACCGTGCGCATCCTGCACGAGAACAGCCTGGAGATCTTCCCCGGCGTGCCGCGGATCCCCACCTACGTCTGGCACGGCACCAACGACGCCGTCTCGCCGCAGCTGGTGCGCGAGGTCGTCGGCCGCTACTGCGGCTCCGGCACCAGGGTGCAGCTGGACATGCTGCCCGGCACCGACCACGGCACCGCCATCCCCGAGGGCAGCGCGCGGGCCTTCGACTTCCTGGCCGACCGTTTCGCCGGAGCCCCCGCCCCCGGCAACTGCTGACGACCATGCCGAAACGCCCGGACCAGCAGGTCCGGGCGTTTCTGCGTTGAACTCAGTGCGCGAGAACGGGTTCGCCCTCGGCGGGAGCCGGAACGGTGTTCGGCATCAGGAAGCCGACGATCACCGCGCCCGCCGCGAAGATCGCGGTGGCCCACCAGAAGCTGGTGGTGTAGCTCTCGATCGCGGACTGCGCCACCGCCTCCGGGCTCAGCGTGCGGCCGGTCAGGTAGTCCGACGCCGCCGCGGCCGCGATGGTGCTGAGCAGCGCGGTGCCGATCGAGCCGCCGACCTGCTGGCTGGTGTTGATGGTCGCCGAGGCGACCCCGGCGTCGGTGTGCCCGACGCCCGACGTCGCGCCCTGGAAGGCGACCGACATGGCGCCACCGAGGCCGAGACCCAGGATCACCAGTGCGGGCAGGATATCGGTGGCGTAGCTCGAATCCAGCCCGATCCGGGTGAGCAGCAGCATGCCGACCGCGGCGATCGCGAAGCCGCCGCTGACCACGACCTTGGGCCCGACCCGGGGCAGCAGCACCGAGGGCGCGGTGGTCGAGGAGATCACCATGCCCGCGACCATCGGCAGGAAGGCGAGGCCGGTGGTGATCGGGGTGTAGCCGAGCGTCAGCTGCAGGTAGTAGGTGAGGAAGAGGAAGATCGCGAACATCCCGATCCCCATCACGAAGACGGTGAGGTAGGAGGCGCCGCGGGTGCGGTCGAGCACGATCCGCAGCGGCAGCAGCGGATGCGCGACCCGGGTCTGCAGCCAGACGAAGACCGCGAGCAGCACCGCGCCGCCGAGCAGGAAGCCGAGCGTCAGCGGGTCGGACCAGCCCGCGGACTCGGCGTGCGAGAAGCCGTAGACAATGGCGAAGAGCGCGGCGGTGACGCTCAGCGTGCCGGGCAGATCGAGCCGCGGGCGATCGGTGGCGACGTGCTTGGCGAGCAGCAGCACCGCGCCGACCAGCGCGACGGCGGCGAAGCCGAGGTTGACGAACATCACCCAGCGCCACGAGGCCCACTCGGTGAGCGCGCCGCCGAGCAGCAGCCCGATGGCGCCACCGGTGCCTGCCACCGCGCCGAAGATGCCGAAGGCGCGGGCCCGCTCGGCGGGCTCGGTGAAGGTGACGGTGAGCAGCGAGAGCGCGGCCGGGGCGAGCAGCGCGCCGAAGACGCCCTGGCCGACGCGGGCGGCGACCAGCATCTCGAAGCTGGTGGCGGCACCGCCGATGGCGGAGGCGACGGCGAAGCCGATCAGCCCGGTGATGAAGGCGGTGCGCCTGCCGAACAGGTCGCTGAGCCTGCCGCCGAGCAGCAGCAGGCTGCCGAAGGCGAGCGCGTACCCGGTGATCACCCACTGCCGGTCGCCGTCGCCGAAGCCGAGGTCGGCCTGGGCAGCGGGGAGCGCGATGTTCACGACGGTGGCATCGAGCACCACCATCAGCTGGGCGATGCCGATGACGGCGAGCACCCACCAGCGGACGGCGGCGGAGCCGCGCCTGCCGGTCTCCGCGGCGGCCGGGGCCGCGGTATCGATCGTGGTAGTCATTCTTCTCCCCTGGGGATCGGAGTCGAGCCGCTGATGCGGAGGTAGGTCCTCCACTTATTGGGAGCCTATCAGCTTAACGGAGAGAGTGCCTCCACTTAATCCCGAGCGTTGCTAGACTGGGCCTGTGAGTCCCACCACGTCGACCCCTCCCAGCCATGCCCCCCGCCGTCTGCGCGCCGATGCCGCGCGCAATCAGGAGCGCATCGTCGCGGCCGCGCGCGAGCTCTTCGGCGAGCGCGGGCTGGAGATCTCGCTGGACGACGTGGCCGAGCGCGCAGGCGTCGGGGTCGGCACCGTGTACCGCCGCTTCGCGAGCAAGAAGGAGCTGATCGTCCAGGTCTTCGCCCAGCAGATGGACGAATTCGTGGCCGCGGCCGAGACCGCGGCCCGCAACCCGGACCCCTGGGCGGCGCTGGTCGAGTTCTTCGAGTACGCCTGCGAGCACCTCGCGGGCAGCCGCGGCCTGAGCGAGGTGCTGCTGGAGCTCGACGATCAGATCGAGCGCTTCCGCGACCTGCGCGAGCGGATGCAGACACCGCTGAACCGGATCGTCGAGCGCGCCCGCGCCACCGGCGACCTGCACCAGGACGTGCAGCCGACCGACCTCTTCGCGCTGGTGCACATGATCGACAGCTTCGCCGAGTTCTGCCGCCCGGTGGCGCCGGAGACCTGGCGCCGCTACATGGCGGTGGCGCTGAACGGCGTGCGCGGCGACGGCACGGCACGGCTCCCGCTCTGCGAATCGGCGCTCACCGAGGAGCAGGTGGAGCAGGCCAAGGGCAAGCTCTGCCCGCCACGCCGCCGATAACTTCGGACTATCCTGCGAATTCCTGGCGACTTCGCGCGCCCATCCCCTACTGTTGGACACATGACCAACTCGCCGTGGGTGAACTGGGCAGGCGATCAGCGCTGCCGCCCCGCCGTCGTCGCGCACCCGCGGGACACCGCCGAGGTCGCCGCGCTGGTCACCGCCGCCGCGGCGCGCGGCCGGAACGTGCGGGTGGCCGGAGCGGGCCACTCCTTCACCGAAGCGGTGCTCACCGACGGTGTGCTGCTCGACCTCTCGCGGATGAACCGGGTGCTGCACGTGGACCGCGCGGCCGGGCTGGCCCGGGTGCAGGCGGGCATCACGCTGCACGAGGCCAGCGCCGCGCTGCACACGCACGGCCTCGCCTTCCCCAACCTCGGCGACATCGACGTGCAGACCGTCGCCGGCGCCACCGCCACCGGGACGCACGGCACCGGTTCCCGGCTGCGGAACATCTCCGACGCGCTGCACTCCATCGAGCTGGTCACCGCCGACGGCAGCGTGCTCGAGCTGAACGAGGAGACCGACCCGGACAGCTGGCGCGCGGCCCGGGTGAGCATCGGCGCGCTCGGCGTCGTCACCGCGGTCACGCTGCGGCTGGTGCCCTCCTTCGTGCTCGCCGGGGTGGAGCGGCCGCTCCCGCTGGAAGACGTGCTTGCCGAGTTGGATTCGCACGTCGACGGCAACGAGCACTTCGAGTTCTACATGTTCGGCCACAGCACGCTGACCATGACCAAGCGCAACAACCGGACCGAGGCGCCGGAGCGGCCGCGCGCCCCCGCGGTCGACTGGCTGGACGGAATCCTGCTCTCCAACCACGTCTTCGACGCGCTCTGCCGGGTGGGCAGGCGGCGTCCCGAGCTGGTCCCGCTGATCCAGCGGACGGCCGCGCGGGTGGGCGGTACCCGGGAGAAGGTGGACCGCTCGTACCGGGTCTTCGCCACCCCGCGGCTGGTGCGCTTCACCGAGATGGAGTACGCGCTGCCGCGCGCGCACGGTGCCGCCGCGATCAGGGAGATCAGGGAGATCGCGCGGCGGTTCGACACCCCGATGCCGATCGAGGTGCGCTGGGTGGCGCCGGACGACGCCTTCCTCTCCCCGGCGGGCGGCCGGGAGACCTGCTACATCGCCGTGCACCAGTACCGGGGCATGGAGTGGCAGCCGTACTTCCGCGCCTGCGAGGCGGTCTTCGCCCGCTACCGGGGGCGGCCGCACTGGGGGAAGCGGCAC
Organism: Nocardia sp. NPDC057227; assembly: GCF_042669725.1. Classification (NCBI taxonomy): domain Bacteria; kingdom Bacillati; phylum Actinomycetota; class Actinomycetes; order Mycobacteriales; family Nocardiaceae; genus Nocardia; species Nocardia sp. NPDC057227. Next base: position 16,333 of record NZ_JBHUXA010000034.1, read on the forward strand.
TTCCGCACCGCGGAGACGCTGCGCCCGCGCTACCCGGAGTGGGAGCGGTTCGCGGCGGTGCGCCGGAAGCTGGACCCGGACGGGCTCTTCCGCAACGACTACCTGGACCGGGTACTCGGGCCGGTCAGCTGAGCAGGTCTCGGACCAGCGCGGGCACCGCGGTGCCGATCGGCTCCCGGATCACCTCGGTGGCGATCCGGTCGTAGGGGGTCGGCTCGGCGTTGATGATCACCAGCTCGGCACCGGCGTCCACCGCGACCGAGCAGAGCGAGGCGGCCGGCTCGACCTGCAGCGAGGAGCCGATGGCGAGGAAGAGCTCGCTGCGCTCGGCGATCGCCAGCGCGGCGGCGACCGTGCGCCGGTTCATCTGCTGGCCGAACATGATGGTCGCGGCCTTGAGGACGCCGCCGCAGCGCGGGCAGGGCGGGTCCGGCTCGCCGGCCGCCACCCGCTCCAGGGCCGCCGCCATGGTTGCGGTGTACGGGCACTCGACGCACTCGACGCCGAACATGGTGCCGTGGATCTCCACCACCCGCTCCGGCGTCGAGCCCGCCCGCTGGTGCAGCCCGTCCACGTTCTGCGTGACGATGCCGATCTCGCGCCCCGCGTGCTCCAGCTCGGCGAGCGCGCGGTGCGCGGCGTTGGGCTCGGCGTCCCAGGCGGGGTTCTCCCGGCGGGCCTGCCAGGAGCGCACCCGGACGCCGGGGTCGGCGAGGTAGGCGTCGTAGGTGGTGAGCAGCTCGGCGATCGGGTTCGTCGTCCAGACGCCCTGCGGGCCGCGGAAATCCGGGATTCCCGAGTGGGTGGAGATGCCCGCCCCGGTCAAGACGCCGATCCGGCGCGCCGCGCTCATGGTTCCCAGCCTATTGCAGGGCGCGCTGCTCGTCGGCGAAGCGCAGTTCCAGGGTGACCGGGATGATCTCGACCTCGAGCGCGGCGCGCAGCCTGGTCACGGCGTGGCCGAGGATGCGGCGGCGCAGCTCGGCGACGTCGGCGGCGGGCGCCGCGGTGACCAGCAGGTGCAGCTGCGGGGTGTCCGGGCCGCCGGAGAGCCATGCCTCGGCGGCGCGCACGCCCGGGTAGCGCTGAATGTCGGCGGCGACCGGGGCGGCGGCGGTGCCGGAGCGGAGCACGGTCCGGCCGGTGCGGTCGTCGCCACCGACCTGCCAGCCCACCGACTTCGGCATGCGGAAGGGTTGCGCGAGCAGCCAGCGCAGGCACAGCAGGGCGAGCAGCGCGGCGCCCGCGATCACGGCGAGGAAGACCCAGGTGGGCGGGGCCGCCGGGCCGGGTACCAGCGGGGCGCCGGTGTCGACCCAGTTCAGGCGGCCGTAGTGCGCGGCGAGGGCGTAGCCGCCCGCGGCGAGCAGGGCCAGTCCGGCGAGTCCGACCAGCGTTCGATTGGCCGCGGCGGGCCGGTTCATCCGATTCATGCTCCAGCTCCGATGTTCGTGCGGGGCGGCTGCCCTCGGCCGGGGGTCGCGGCTGCCCCGCCCACCGGCGAATTCGCCGCCTCCGGCGTCTGCAGCGACGTGCGCACCCGGCGCACCGATCGGGTTCCGATCTCCCGCAGCCGATTCGACACCCGGTCGCACACCGCATCGGCGGTGCCCGCCGAGTCGACCCGATCGGTCTGCGCCTTGACCTTGACCGACCGACGGCCCAACCGCACCCCGCGAGCGGTAACCCCGTCCACCGTCTCGGCGCTCTCCCGGACGGCGGCGCGCAGCCCGCGCCGGGACACCCCGGCGCGCAGCCCCTCCTCGTCGACCAGCGGCACCAGCAGCGCGCGCCCCGGCCAGACCGCCGCGAGCAGCAGCAGCGCGCCGAGCGCCAGCGCGACGATGCCCGTGACCAGCACCGGCGTCTCGCCCCACTCGATCGCGTACAGCTCGGCCGCGACCCGGTCGTAGGAGACGAACTCGCGGGTGTCGGTGAGCCGCTGCACCAGCGAGACGATCACCGCGACCGCCGCGGCGAGCAGCACGAGGGCGAGCAGCACCGCGGGAACGACCCGGCGGGGCCGCCTGGTCACGACACCCGCCCGGTGGCGGGCACCGCGGCACCGACGAGTGCGGGCACCAGGATCTCCACCCGGGCCACCCGCAGCCCGGTGAGCTCGCCGACCCGCGCGGTCAGGTGCGCCCGGCAGGCGTCGGTGACCCGGCGGACCGGTTCGGGATACCGAATCGGCACCTCGGCGTCGAGCAGCGCGTGGTCGCCGCGCACAACGGCGGTGACCTGCACCGGCCCGGCGACGCCCGGCACCTCACCGGCCGCCTGCGCGGCGATCCGCCGCACCGCGCGCGGCGCCACCGTGGTGACTCCGCGCGCCTCCGGCGCACGGAGGCCGGTGGCACTCCCCTCCGGCGCGGCCGCGACCACCGCAGGCGCGGCGGTCATCTCCCGCTCCGCCGCTGCGCGGAGCGGACCAGCTCGGCCACGTCGAGGTCACCGTCGAGCCAACGCCCGACCAGCAGCCCGAGCGCGCCGAAGAGCAGCACCACAACGAACGCGCCGAACCCGCCGAAGGCGCCGGCGAAGCCGAGCGCGAGCCCGGCGAGCAGCCCGAGTGTCGTCCCGTTCACGGCTACTGCACCCGGCTCGGCGGGGCGGGCGTGTCCTCGTCGTCCCCGGGGATGAAGACGTCGTTGACATTGATGTTGACCTCGACGACCTCGAGCCCGGTCATCTGCTCGATCGCGGTGATCACATTGCGCCGCACCGCCCTGGCGATCTCGGCGATGGCGACGCCGTACTCGACGACGATCTCCACGTCGACCGCGGCCTGGGTCTCGCCGACCTCGACGGAGACGCCCTGGCCGATGCTGGCCGATGCACCGGGGATGCGGTCGCGCAGCGCGGCGAAGGCCCGGCTGGAGCCGGCGCCGAGCGCGTGCACCCCGCGCACCTCGCGGGCGGCGAGCCCGGCGATCTTCTGCACGACCACATCGGCGATGGTGGTGGTGCCCTGATCGGTCACCAGGGCATTGGCCTTGCGGATCGGATCCTTCTGCACGGTCTCCCCGGCGACGGGCTTGGCCGCGTCGGCGTGGTTCTTCGGTTCGGTGAGCGGTGCGGACATCGTTCCTCCTCTGGTCTTGTCGGGTTCGTACTGTTCGACCCGCGAGGATGCGGGTTCGTCATGGCGGTGTGATCGGTGTCACCTTCGTGAAGGCGGCGGCGTCCAGCTCGCAGACCACGAGCCGCAGCGCCGCCCCGGCCCACTCGGTGCCGGCCAGCGCCGCCCTGATGCCGTGCTCCGCCGCGGTGAGCAGCGGCGGCAGCGGCAGCGCGCGGGCGACAACGCGAACGGTGACCAGGCCGGGCGTCAGCTCGACGCCGTCGCCGCCCGGCCGGGGCAGCCAGGAGGGGCCCGCGGGGCCGAGCGGCTGCGCCGGGCGCAGCCCCGGCACGGCGCGGACGGCGTCGGTCACCGCGCGTACGAGGTCGCTCTCGGTCACGGGCCGACCTCGATGTCGAGGATGCTCACGGTCACCGCGGCGACCCGCTGCCCGGTGTGTTCGGCCAGCACCCTGGCGATCTCGCGCTGCACCGCGATCCCGGCCGCCGCCGCCGGGCGCTCGGTGGAGAGCACCACGTCGACCTCGACGGTGATCCGGCCGTCGGCGTGATTGCGCACCCTGACCCCGTCCGCGATCGCCGGGTCGGTGCCGCCGAAGCGCTGCCTGCCGGTGCGCACCCAGGTCGAGACCAGGCCGCGCATGCCGGGCTCCAGCCGCAGCACGCCGGGCACCGCGAGCGCGGCGCGCGCCGCGACCGCCGCGAGCACCGCGGGCTCGACCACGAATTCGGTCACCTGGGTCATCGCGGACCGCCGTCGTCCGGGCGCCGCGGTGCCGCGTCGTCGACGTAGAGATCGGCGACCAGCACGTCCAGCCGACGCACCGAGACCCCGATGTCGCTGTTCAGCGCGGCGCTCACCCGCTGCCTGACCACCGGAAGCACCCCGCCCACCGGCGTCCCGACAGCGAGCGCGAAGGCCAGCTCGACCTCGACCGCTGCCCTGCCGTCCGGCTCGGTGCCGACCGGCTTGATCCGGCAGCGCCTGGTCCGCACGCCGGGCACCGAATCGGCGGCGAAGCGCAGCACCGCGGCGACCGCGCGCTCGGAGACCTCGACCCCGCCGGGCTCCGGCGTGGCCAGCGACATGGTCCGGCCGCGGCGCACCTCGGCCCGCACCGCGGACATGATCCGGGCGGTGAGGTCGGGCGGGGCGGGCTCCGGCTCGGCGATCAGCTCCGCGGTGGCGGCGCGCAGCGCGCGCAGGCTCTCCCGCGCGGTCGCGCAGTGCGGGCAGTGCGTCTCGTGCTCGTCGCCGAGCCCGGCCTCGACCGCGTCCAGCCGGTCCCAGACCTGCTCCAGATCGCGGCCGCAGGGCAGCCGGTACCCGGTCGCCTCGTGGTCTGCTGCGGAGTTCACCGCCATGGCTTCATCACCTCGGACAATTGCGCTCGGGCGCGGGCGATCCGGCCGCGCACCGCCGCGGGGCCCGCGCCCACCGCGTCGGCGATCTCCTCGTACGACAACCCCTCGACCTCGCGCAGCAGCCAGCAGGCGCGCTGCTCGGGGGTGAGCGTCTCCAGCGCCGCGTGCAGCGCGCCGAGCTGACCGCTCACCTGAACAGCGTGCTCCGGCCTGGTGTCGGTGCGCGGGGATTCGGCGGTCTCCGGGTCCAGCTCGGCCTGTGGCCGCCTGGCCCGGATGACGTTCAGGCACCGGTTGGTGGTCATCCGGTAGAGCCAGCCGACGAAGGCCGTCTCGTCGGCCAGCTGGTCGAGCCGGCGCCAGGCGGTCAGGAAGACCTCCTGGACCACGTCCTCGGCGTCCGCCCGGTCGGCGAGCACCCGCACCGCGAGCCGGAACATCCGCGCCTGATAGCGCAGCACCAGCTCCTCGTAGGCGCGGACGTCGCCGTCCCTGGCACGCCCGACCAGCGTCGCCTCGTCCGGCGCGACGGTCTGCGAACTCGTCACGAAACCCTCCTGTGTCATACGTCGGACACGCCGTCGCGGGAATGCGTCACGGAGGATTCGCTGTGTTCTGTGTCACACGATGCTGCGGCGCGGTATTCGTCGCATGTCCGCAGGCGGCCCATCCAAACGTCCGGAGATCTCGCATAGACACTGAGAGTGTTAGGCACTTATCATCTCATCTATACGCATCGGGCAGATCAAAGGAGATCGCAATGACCGCCTCCGTCGCCGTCGACGACACCGGCAAGCGCGTCCTTCCCCCGCGCCGCGCCATCGAACCGGGCACCCGCATGTGGGACGAGACCGGGCTGGTCACCTTCTCGCTGACCGCGGGCTCGGCCTTCCTGCTGCAGACCATGGAGCCGACCATCTCCGCGGTCGTCGACGAGCACTCCACCTTCCGCACCGACCCCATGGGCCGCGCGCTGCGCAGCGTCTCCTCGGTGATGATGTGGGTCTACGGCGGTGACGAGGCCCTGGCCGAGGCCGATCGGCTGCGTGCGATGCACGCCTCGCTGAACACCACCGACGCGAGCGGAAGGCAGCACAGGGCGCTCTCCAGCGGCCCGTGGGCCTGGGTGCTGCACACCGGCACCTACGCCTTCTGCGCGAATTCGAAGTACTTCGCCCGCACGCCGTTACGGGACGAGGACAAGGAGGCGTACTACCAGGAGGCGCTACAGCTGCTGCGCAACTTCACGGTGGCGCCCAAGGAGATCCCGGCGACCTTCGCCGAGTTCGAGGAGTTCTTCGCCGCGGCCGTCGAGAACAACCTCGAAGCCACGCAGACCGCGCGCGACTACCTGAAGACCATCCAAAAGGTGGCCCCGCCCAAGGAACTGCCGCGGCCACTGCACCCGCTGTGGCACGCGCTCTTCGCGCCGATCGGCAAGCTGCAGTACTTCTGCACCGTCGGCACCACCCCGGAGCCCGCCCGGCGCAAGCTCGGCCTCACCTGGACCGCCGCCGACGAGCGCAGGCTGAAGCTGATCGGCTGGGTGATCTCGCGCGGCACCCCGCTGCTGCCGGAGCGGGTGCGCTACTTCCCGATCGCCTACGAGGCGCGCAAACTGGAGCGCGACCGGCAGCGGCTGCGCAAGGTGATCGACCTGCGGCCCCTCTGATTCGATTCGCGCATCACACCCCGCCCGGCGGCCGCAACTCCGGCCGCCGGGCGTTCGCGTGTCCGGGTATCCCTTACGCTACGACAGCGTTTCGGTATCGACCCGACAGCCGGACGTGGCACGACCCACGGCGATCGGACCCGATCGGCCCGAACCCCGGAAAGGCGTTTCCATGGCCCACAGGCCCACAGTGCTGTTCGTCTGCGTGCACAACGCGGGACGGTCGCAGATGGCGGCGGGATTCCTCAGCGCGCTGGCGGGTGATCGGATCGAGGTGCGCTCCGCGGGCAGCGAACCGGCCGAGGCGCTGAACCCGGCGGCGGTGGCCGCCATGGCCGAGGTCGGGATCGATATCGCGCAGCGCACCCCCGCCCAGCTCACCGAGGAGGCCGTCGGCCTCTCCGACGTGGTGGTGACCATGGGCTGCGGCGACGCCTGCCCGTTCTTCCCCGGCATCAGCTACCGGGACTGGGTGCTGCCCGACCCCGCGGGCCAGCCCATCGAGGCGGTCCGGCCGATCCGCGACCACCTGCGAATCCTGGTGGAGAACCTGATCGCCGAGCTGGTGCCCGCGCACACCCGCTGACGTCCGATTCGTTCAAGCCGCGCGCGGCCCCCGCTTCGTAGGCTCGCGGTATGACTCTTCGACTCGATGCCATCGGCCTGGTGGTGGCCGATATGACTGCCTCGCTCGCCTTCTACCGCGGGCTCGGCCTCGAATTCCCCGAGGGCGCCGAGCAGGCTCCGCACGCCGAGGCCGAGCTCGGCGGCGGGTTCCGGCTCATGCTCGACACCGAGGAGACGGTGCGCTCCTTCCAGCCCGGCTGGCAGCCGCCCAGCGGCGAGGGCCGGATCGGCCTCGCCGTCCGCTGCCCCGACCCGGCGACCGTTGACGCCACCTACGCGGCGCTGGTCGAGGCGGGCGCGCACGGCGAGCTGAAGCCGTTCGACGCGCCCTGGGGCCAGCGCTACGCCTCGATCCAGGACCCGGACGGAAACGGCGTCGACCTCTACGCCGCGCTCGACGGCTGAGCAGCAACGGGCAACCCGGCCACCCGCGTGGGGCGGAATCGGGTGGGTATAGGTCAGCGCGGCAGGCCCGCTCAGCCCCGGCCGCGGAGGAGGCCGGCCGGGGTGAGGCCGGTCAACTCGCGGACCTCGCGGGTGAAGTGCGCCTGGTCGGCGTAGCCCGCGCCCACCGCGGTCTCGGCCAGCGGCACCCCGGCGCGGGCGCGCGCCAGCCCGCGCTGCAACCGCAGCACCCTGGCCAGCGTCTTGGGGCCGTAGCCGAAGGCGGCGAGCGAGCGGCGGTGCAGGGTGCGCGCGGTCCAGCCCGCATGCTCGGCGACGTAGCGCACCAGGTGCCCGGCGTCCAGCGCCGCCACCACCCGGCCGAGCGCCGGGTCGGGGGCGGGCCGCTCGGCGGCGCGGCGCAGCACGGCGGCCTCCAGCGCGGCTGGGCGATCCGCGGCATCGTCCACCCCGGCGAACAGCGCCCTGACCCGGGAGGCGGGCCACAGCTCGGCCAGGTCGACCCGGCGATCCCGCACCTCGGCCGCGGGCACCCCGAGCACCGCGGGCGCGGTCCCTGGCGGGAACCGGAAACCGGCGAACTCGCCACCGCCGGGATCGGGGTGGTGCGCGACGGTGTCCGGCCCGGCCACGACCACCCTGCCCGCGGTCCAGATCAGATCCATGCAGCCGTCCGGCAGCACCGGCAGCTCGAACTCCGCCACACCCGTGCGCGCCCAGACGACGGCCCCCGGCAGTCGCGCCCGCCGCTCCCGATATCCGGCCATGGCTGCGAGATTACGCCCGCTACCGCGCGGCGGGCGGGGCGGAGGAGCGCGGCACCACCCGCACGAACGGCTGCCCCTCCGGCGGCACCCGGCGCTCCGGGTCGGCGCAGCCGACGGTGAGCTCGGCGTTCGGCGCGGCGGAGAAGGTCCACAGCGTCATCCACTCCTGGCCGCCCGCCTCCTCCCGCTTCTTCACCTCCGACGAGTGCAGGTCCTCGTTCCGCCCGGTGCTGTCGGTGACCGTGCAGCGCAGCGCGGCCGCGGCATCGCCCCAGGCCGCGGGCACCCGGATCTCCAGCACCGACCCGGGCGGCATGGTGGCGGTGCCGGTCTCGTCGATCGGGACCCGCACGGCACCCTCCGGCTCGACGATCGGCACCGTCGTGGTCGGCGCCGCGGTCGCGCTGCCGTCGGTCGCGCTCGCCTCGCCCGTCGCCTCGCCGTCCTTGACCTCGTCCGAGCAGGCCGCCAGCGCCGCCACCGCGAGCGCGGATACCAGGAGCCGGGTCAAGCGGAACTTCCTCACGGGTCGACCTCCCTGCAGCGTTTCCCACCCTTTCCGCCTCACCCTGCCGCAGAAACCGGCAATTACCGAGCGAATCGCCGGACACCATGTGAAAATCCTTGTGCCGGGGTTGATTACCAGAGCAGGCACCCTTATGGCGAACTCTCCGCATTCCCGTAGCGATTCGTTCGGGGTGGCGCTACCCGTTCCGGGAAATGTTTGCCAGAATATTGCTCGGGTACTGAGGCAGTAGCTGATCAGCGTTTTTCCGACCGGACCGCCCGGACACCGAGGAGAAATCGTGAGCGAAGCGACGCTGGAGGCCCTGATCGGGCACACCGTGTACGACCGGGACGGCGAGAAGATCGGCAAGGTCCGCCGCCTGTACCTGGACAACGCCACCGGCGCCCCCACCTGGATGGCCGTCTCCGCCGGGCTCTTCGCCGGCGACGCGCTCATCCCGCTGATCGGGGCCAGGCACCAGGAGGCCAGCTCCTCGATCCGGGTCAGCGTGTCGAAGGGCGCCGTCCGCACCGCCCCGTACCTGGACGAGGACGGCCACATCAGCGGCGAGGCCGAGCGCGAGCTGCTCGTGCACTACGGCCTGGAGGAAGGCGGCCCCGCCCCCTCGGAGTACCACCCCCGGCACGCCATGCCGGAGGAGCCCGCCATCGCCCCCGGCGACGACGAACCGCTCACCTACGGCACCGCCGACCCGCGCTGAGCCGGAGTTCAGCCGACCGGGTTCCGCCAGTCCTGGCGCGCTGCCCACTCTTCGAGGGTGGTCGTGGTCAGGCCGTAGGCGGCGGCGTGGTGGGGGCGTGCGGGGTAGCCGACGCGGTCGGTCCACGTATCGCCCCACGCCGTGGGTGAGCCCATGCGCTTCACCTGCTCCTCGGTAGAGATGAACACGGGAGTGATCTCGCGGCCGGTGGCTTTGCCGAGGATGTCGGCGATCTCGTTCTGCGTCAGCGCATCACCGCCGAGTTCGATCTCGGCTTCGTGGAACCTGTCGGGATCGGCCACGGCGGCGGCGACCGCCGCGCCGAAGTCGTCGGCGTTGATCATCACCAGCAGGGCCTCCGGGCTCGCCGAGGTGACCAGTTCGCGCTCGGGCAGCTCGGGGAACTGGAAAGCGATCTTGGAGGGCAGAAGGTAGTTGTCCATGTAGAAGGCAGGCTTGAGGATGGTCCAGCGCTCTAGGCCCGCCTGCCGGATGACCTCCTCCGCTGCTTCCTTCTCGTCCCAGTACGCCTTCATCACCGGGTCGGTGATCTCGATGCCGGGGTGCTGCTCACGCCATCCGGTCCCCGAGACCGAGGTATGGATGATCTGGGTGACGCCCGCGCGCTTGGCCGCGGTGGCGATATTGCGGGCCTGGCGCTGCTCGGCGCCGGGATCGGCCGGGTCGACTCCGGGGAGCTGAACGGAGAAGACCGCGTCGTGTCCGGCAGCGGCGGCCTCGAGGGATGCGGGGTCTTCCAGGTTCCCGGTCGCGAGCGCGACGCCTTGGGCGGCGAGCGCCTCGGCGGGGGCCGAGGCGGGATCCCGCACGAATCCGGTCACGGAGTGTCCCGCGCGCAGGAGCGCCTTTATAGCGGCCCCGCCCTGCATTCCCGTTGCCCCGGTGATCAGCACTTTCGATGTCATGGCACGTCCTCGGTCGGTCACGATTGCTCGGCTTGCGGGCACGAGCACCCCGTCAACTAGAGACGGTACAGTATCGAGTCTACGACGTCTCTAGTCTTGGACATGCCGCAGCAAGGACCGTCCGGCTATAGCGCAGCGACCGAAGGGCGTCAGTCAGCGTGGGGACGACCGACGAGGGGCAGCAGCACCTGGTCGACCAGGCGAGCCATCCCCTCGACGTCGAGAACGGCACCGAGCAGGTCCTCCTGCAGCACCAGCACCCCGACAGCCGCGGCGATCTCCAGCCGACCCGGCCCCAGCAGCCCCTCGACCCGCTCCGCGGTGAGTTCACCGCGCTCGCGAGCGCGGCGCAGGCAGGAGACGATCCCCTCGCGCTGCGCGGCGATGTAGCGCTCGCGCATGGTTTCGGCGATCTGCGGGTGCGAGGCGATGGCCGCGGCCAGCACGGGCGAGAAACGCCGCTCCCGGGGCCGCAGGCACGCGGAGCTGTTGACGAGTGTGGCGATCAGGTCCTCGCGCAGCGTCGCGGCGGCAGGCACACCGGTCGGGACGGTGGGGAGCATGACGCTCTCCAGGGCATCGGCGACCAGGTCCTCACGCGAGGCCCAGCGACGGTAGACGGTGGCCTTGGCCACCCCGGCCCGCGCGGCCACCGCGGCCATCGTGAGATCGGCGTACCCGCCCTCGACGATCAGGTCCAGAACCGCGTCGATGATGCGGGCATTCCGCGCTTCGTCCCGGACCGGCCCGAAGGCCCCGCTGGGACGCTGTCGTCCGGCGGGACGGGTCGACCTGGTCATACCCACGACGGTACCCGGGTCACGGAAAGGTTTCGGAAAAGGACCGCTCGGGTACCTGACTGTGATGACAGCGATCCGCAACCACACCCATATCCTGGGGCTGGAACGCGGAACCGCGGTGCTCGCCTTCGTGACCTGTTCCACCTTCGCGTGCGGTATCGCAGCTCTGACCCAGTCCATCCTGACCGGCCTGATCGCGGCGGCCGGCCTGCTCGCCGCACTCGTGCTCACCCTCGGCACCCTGCCGGGCGAAATCTCCCGCTAACCCCACTGCTGGTAGGTCGTCGGCACCCGGCGCACGCCGCGGCCCACCTCCGTGATGAGGTCGTCGTAGGCGTCGGCCAGGTCGGTCACCAGCATGTCAAGCTCGTACCGTTCGTGCTCCGAGTCGGCGGTCACCGCGTACGCCTGCGCGCAGTACGAGGCCAGCCGGTCGACTACCTCACCCACCGTCTCGGTGTGCCGCGCGGCCCCGCCGTGCGGCACCGGGACGACCCGGGCGATCCAGCGATCGATCGCCAGCACCAGACGGCCGCGGTGGCCGTCGATCTCGCCGGTGCCGCCCGCGCCGATCCGCGCCTCGTGCAGCGCGGCGAGCTCACCGGCCGCCTCCAGCATCGGATGGTCCCGGTGCGGAAAGCCACGGAGCGCGGCGACGAGCGAATCCTTGTCCGGCAGCGCGTGATTCACCACCACCCCCGGCCCGCACGCCGACCGCTACGCTCGTCCGTTCTGCCGGGGACACGCACCCGGGACAACCACACCACGACACAGACGTATACCGGAGTCGGGGCACCGGCGCTGGTCCCGAGCCGGACAATGCAACCAACTCGTAGCGAAACGCCCGGTCTGCGCCTACGCTTTGGCAGCTGATCCGACCGCGGGTTCGACGGTGATCGGAGCGGGTTGTTCCGGCACCGTCGCCGACGCGGTCACCCGCCGCCGCCCGGTCGCCAGGAAGAGCAGCACCAGCAGCACGCCGAGCCACACGTAGGTGTCGCCGACCAGGTGCTGCACCGGGGTCCAGTCGTACTCCCGATCCTCCCCGCCGGGGAGCCAGTTCTGCGGGCCGTAGACGAAGACCGCCGCCGTCACCGCCGTCACCGCGAACCAGCCGAGCGCGCGGCGCCACGGCAGCGTGGCCGCGTAGCAGGCCATGCCGAAGAGCGCGGGCGCGACCCACACCCAGTGGTGCGACCACGAGATCGGCGACACCAGCAGCGTGAAGACCGCGTTGATCGCCAGCGCCAGCGCAGGCACGTCCGCCGCTCGGCGCATGGCGACCACCACCAGCGCCAGCAACACCGCGGCACAGGCCAGCCAGACCACGGTGAAGGCGGGCTCCGGCACTCGGAGCCGGGAGAGCACGCCCTGGATCGACTGGTTGGTGTGGAACGCCGACCCGCTCAGCCCGTCGACATTGCCCATCCCGCCGAACCAGTACTCGAACGACTCCGACGGCAGCACCGCGAAGCCGACCAGCGTCGCCACCGCGCCGGAGATCGCCGCCGTGATCGCCGCCTTGTAGTCGCGGCGGACCAGGAAGTAGAGCACGAAGGCGGCCGGGGTCAGCTTGATCGCGGCGGCGATGCCGACCAGTATGCCGCGCCGCCAGCGCGGCTTCCCGGTCAGGCAGTCGGCCGCGACCAGCACCATGAGCAGCAGGTTCACCTGGCCGAAGTCGAGCGTCGAGCGGGTCGGCTCCAGCAGCATGGCCAGCGGGGTCGCGGTGGCGGTGGCCAGCAGCGCCAGCTCCAGGGTGGCGCGGTCCGGCCAGAAGCGCCTGGCGACGAGGTAGAGCGTGAGCGCCAGCGCGGCGGTCGAGGTGACGAAGAAGGCGAAGGCCGCCGCGTCCCATGGCAGCAGCGCGAAGGGGGCAAGCACCAGCGCCGCGAACGGCGGGTAGATGAAGGGCAGGCTGATCCCGAGCGTGGTCTGCGGCAGCTCGCCGTACATGTCGCCGCCGCTGCGCAGCGCCTCCACCCCGAGCCGGTAGACCTGCAGGTCGATGAAGCCGCGGGAGATCTCCTCGATCGGCCAGATCGGCTGGGTCAGGCAGAGCACGGCCAGTACGGTCGTCAGTATCGGCGCGAGCCAGGCGACACGCCACAGACGGGGGCGCGGCCTCGGCACGGCACGGTCGGCGGCGGAACTAGTCATCCGCGGCGACTATACCGACCGGGTTCCGGCTACCCGACGGGTACCGAGCGGCGCGCGCCCGAATCGTCCGGTTCGCTTCCCGCCCCGGTCAATACCGTTCCGAGCGGGCGCTTTTCACCCCGCCGAACCACGATGCGGCTTGTAGAGTGACGGCGTACACAGCGAGGAGGGGCGCATGGCACCGGCGGGGAGCGACCGGGACCGGGAACCACTGCGTTTCGTGACCATGGGGCTGGGCTGGGATCCTGTCCGCGACGGCGTGTGGTCCGGCGGCTACCGGCGCGAGATCGACCTCAACGCCGCCGCCCTGCTCTACGCGGGCGACCGGCTCACCGATGTGGTCTACCACGAGCAACTGCTCTCCCAGGACGGCGCGGTCCGGCTGCTCGGCGACAACCTCACCGGCCACGGCGCGGGCGACGACGAGGTGATCACCATCGACCTCACCCGCAGCTCACCACGGATCACCAGCGTGCTGCTCCTGGTCACCTCGTACTCCGGCCAGGCGTTCGACGTCATCGAGAACGGCTTCTGCCGCCTGGTCGACGGGCTGACCAGGCGGGAGGTCTCCCGCTTCGCGCTGCCCGCCGGGCCGGACCACACCGGTTTCGTCCTCGGCAGGCTGCACCGCGACGACGGGAACTGGCAGTTCCACGTCATCGGGGTCGCCATCCCGGCCCGGCACCCCGCGGAGGCCGTCCCGCACCTGGAGCAGTTCCTTGGCTGACGGTCAGCCCAGCCCCGGCTCCTCGATCTGGTCCGCGATCGTCTCCAGCCGCGCCTCGGCATTGCTGCCGTCCAGCTGCCCGGCGAACGCCGCCCGCGCCGCCGCGATCAGCGCCCCGTCCACCTCCGGGTAGGTCTCCGCGATCCGGATCAGTGCCGCGCTCGTCTGCACGTCCAGCGCCGACCCGGGATGCAGCCCGCCCCCGGTCGTCACCGACGCCAGCTCACGCTCGAAATCGGCCCGCAGTTCGTCCGCGCCGGGATGTGTCACCTCGGTCATCGTTACCTCCTCGTCGCTCCATGGAGTGTCCCGCACGGGATGTCTCATGCGTCCGGATCGCGCGGAACAGTCGCACACCACGAACCGACCGATCGGCATTCTCTGTGTGTAACAGGTCACCTCGCCATCGCGACGGGTAGCTCGTGAAACTCAGCAGGGGTGGTAACGCGCCCGTTCCGGCCGATACCGTCGTCGTCGCCCTCGGCTGGCGTGGCGGCGATGTCGATCCGCAGGCGCTGCTCGTGGATACGAGCGGGCGGATCCGGACCGACGACGACTTCGTCTTCTACAACGCACCGAAGCATCCGTCCGGCGCGGTGACGCTGCGCGAGGCCACCGGCGACGCGGCCGCGCTGGAGGTGGCGCTGCCGAAGGTCGAGCCGTCGGTAGAGCGCATCGTGATCACCGGGTCGGTGGACACCGGCAGCTTCCGCGATATCGCCGGTCTGACGGTCGAGGTCCGCGCGACCGGCGCACCGGCCATCGATCTCGACCTCGACCAGACCGAGAACGTGAGCGCCGTCATCTTCGGCGAGTTCTACCGGCGCGGCGGCGGCTGGAAGTTCCGCAATGTCACCCAGGGCTGGGACAGCGGCCTGCGCGGCCTCGCCGAGGAGTTCGGCGTCGGCATCGATGACGACGAACCGGTGTCACCCGGCGAGGCACCCGCTCCACCAGCACCGAGCGGAGCTCCCGCTCCGGCGCCGGCCCCGACCGCATCGCCCGCGGTCGCTCCCGACTGGTACACCGACGCCCAGGACCCGTCCCGGGTCCGCTGGTGGGACGGCGTGCGCTGGGCCGACGAGACCCGCCCGATCGTTCCGGTCGCACCCGGTGTCTGCGGACGCTGCGGCCGCGCCACCCGGGTCCCCCGCTTCGGCGCTCCCCCGCCGTGCCGCTGGTGCGAGAACGATGTCTCCGGATTCCTCGACATGTGGCGCAGCCAGGTCTGGCAGGTACTCACCGCGACCGGTCCACAAGGCCCGGCCTGGGACGATCTGTGGGTCGCGCTCCGCTTCCAGCGCATCGACCCCGCGACCGGGAGCACGGCGATACGCCCGCTCGCCGTCGCCCACCTGGAGCGCGTGGTCACCTTCGCCTTCGCCGACGACGAGATCGACGAGCACGAGATGACCGGCTTCGACGCTGCCGTGACCGCGCTGCGGAGCTGCTGCGACCTCGGCCCCGCCGGTTCGCACATCGAGCAGTTGCGCCAACGCATGCTGCGCGGCCGCAGCCTCACCCAGGTCAGGGCGGGCGAACTCCCCCGCATCCAGCGCCAGGGGCTGCACCTCGCGGCGGACGAGATCGTGCACGTCGACGTCGCGGCGACACAGGTGCGGTACCTGGCCAGCGGCCCGAGGCAGCAGTCCGGGCGGCTGATCGCCAGCAACCGCAAGCTCCGTTTCGTCGGCACCGGACCCGGCACCGAGACGCCGTGGGAGAAGATCGTGTCGGTGGGGTACGAGTACGGCAGCGTCGTCATCGCGGCGACCACCGCCCGCGGCGGCGGCACCTACCGCGTACCCGACCCGGACTATGTCGCCGCGGTCCTCGAGGGCGCGCTCCGGGTGGCGAAGCGACTGGTGCTCGCGCCCGGCCGCCGTGACACCCGCACCGTCCCGCAGCACATGAAGAGCGAGGTATGGCAGCGCGACGGCGGCCGCTGCGTGGAGTGCGGCGCCGACCACTACCTGGAGTTCGACCATGTCATCCCGCTCAGCCGGGGTGGCGCCACCAGCGTGAGCAACCTGCAGATACTGTGCCGCGGCTGCAATCTCGCGAAGGGCGCGCGGATCTGACCGCTCAGCGGATCTCGGTGTTCAGCCAATCCACGACGGCACCCTGGTACTCGACCGTATTCGTCGCCAGATTCACCGAATGCCCGCTCCCGGGCAGCACGAAGGCGCGCAACCGGGCGGCGGGGGCGAAGTACGGCGCCTCGGACGCGAGCAACGTGGCGGTATCGGTGCACGCCGCGAAGCTCTGCCCACAGGACAACCGGTCGACCGACCCGTTCACCACCATGACCGGCACGTCGATGCCGTTGGACATGGGCGGCAACGTCGAACTCAGCCCGTCCGGGTACTCGGTGAGCGAGAAGACCTCCTTGGTCCGCTCGTCCTCGGCGAGTACCGCCGGGTCGGTGGTGTCCGGCCCGTAGAAGGCGGCGGCGCGGGTGCCGGGCCGGGTGGTGAGGTACCCGTCGTCGAAGTTCCGCCCGGTGAAGGCCGGGTCCCCGGCGGCCGGGTGGTACGACGAGATCACCCCCATGACCTGCGACACCTCGAGGGTATGCGAGTAGCCGGTGAGCAGCACCCCGTCCACGTCGTGGTGCCGCGTCGCCTCCAGTACAGCGATGCCGGAGCTCAGCGAATGCCCCGCGGTGACGACCTTGGCATACGGCCGGGCACCGTCCAGCCCGCGCCGCGCCGCCTGCACGATGTCGTGCAGCGCATTGGCGCTGGTGGTGGCGGAGAGCGTGCTGCTCGGCGGCTTACTGCTCGCGCCGTTGCCGAGCCGGTCGACGATCAGCGTCGCGTAGCCCGCGCGGTTCAGCGCCTGCCGGAAGTTGTAGGTCTCCGGCCGGTAGCCGAAGTCCCAGTAGCCGTGGTTGTAGTTGGAGCCCGCCATCAGCACCACGACGGTGTCGGCGGCGGCCGGTGCGCAGAGCGTCGCGGCGAGCTGTCCCTGCGGCACCGCGAAGGAAAGCTCGCGGCACGGCGAATCCGGTTCTGCCTGCGCGATATTCGGTACGAGCGCCGGGACGAGCGCGGCCACCGCGAGCAGCGCGCGGGCACCCCACCTCCGTCCGTTCCGCCCGGAAATGCCTGCGGTACTGCTGTTCCCCGTCATCCTGGGCGACGCTAGCCCCGTCCGGGACACCGCGCAAGGGCGGCAATGATGCTGCAACCCATCATGTTCCGCCGTGCTATGACTTAGCCTGATCCGCGAGCGGAAGGATCGGGTGATGCAGAACGAGGCCATCAGGGCCGTACATTTCGTCGGGAGTTTTCCGGCAGCTACGCCGGAAGAAGCCATGCGCGCCATGCTCTCCGCCGAGCTGCTGCACACCCTCCCGACCGGCGAGACGCACCGCTACGAGTACTACATCCAGCCCGTGATCGAGGACCTGGTGCGCCAGGGCGCGCTGGAGGTCAAGCGTCAAGGCACCTGGCAGTCGAGCAGGCAGCGCACGATTCACCGTCCGGCCCGCGGCACCCGGCTCACCGCCGACCGGATGGACCTCGGCTACCTGCGCGAGGCCGAGGCGGTGCTGCCGCTCTTCCGCCGGTTGCGCGGTAACCGCGAGTTCGCGCTGCAGATCGGCATGCCCACCGATTTCACCCTCGCCTTCATCGCCGTCGGCCCCGGCGGGCTGCGCGCGAACCGGGCCGCCTTCACCGCCGCCACCGTGCGGGAGATCACCGCCATCCGCGAACTCGCCGGTGACGACGTGGTGATCCAGCTGGAGGCCACCGCCGAACTCGTGCTCTCGGCCCGGCTGCAACCGGCGCACCGCCGCGCCGACGCGGTGCTCGGTCTGAGCCGCGGGATCGCCGGGCTGGCCGCCGCGGCACCGGAGGGCACCCGCTTCGGCGTCCACCTGTGCCTGGGCAGCCTGCACAATCGGGCGCGGGCGCGGCTGCACGACACCAGACCGCTGGTCGACCTGGCGAACGCCGTGGTGCGGCAGTGGCCGGAGGGTCGCAAGCTCGAGTTCGTGCACGGCCCGCTCGCCGCGGGCGATATCCCGCCGCCCAGCGACGCGGCGTTCTACGGCCCACTGCGCGACCTCGTGCCAGGCCCCCGCTTCTACGCGGGCTTCGTGCACGACACCCCGTCCACGGCCGAGCAGGAGGAGACGCTGCGCACGGTCGAGCACGCGCTGGGCCGCAGGGTCGACGGCGTCGCCTCGGCCTGCGGACTCGGCCGGGTGCAGCGCGACATGGCGGATCGGCTCGTGACCAGGGCGGTCACGCTCGCCGCCGCGCCCTAGCCGACCCTGGCGATCCCGCCGAGCAGGATCAGCTTGGTCTCCGGCAGGTCGTCGCCGAGCCACTCCTGGATCGGCACCACCCCTGGCTCCAGCAGTTCGTACCCCTCGAACAGGGCGCGCACCTGCTCCACCGAGCGGTACGCGACCTGGGCCGGGCTGCCATCGGTGTCGTTCTCCGAGCGCTCCCTGAACTCCGCGCTGCTCTCCGTCGCGCCGTGCGTGAAGACGACGTAGCTGCCCGGCGCCAGCA
This sequence comes from Nocardia sp. NPDC057227, assembly GCF_042669725.1. NCBI lineage: Bacteria > Bacillati > Actinomycetota > Actinomycetes > Mycobacteriales > Nocardiaceae > Nocardia > Nocardia sp. NPDC057227. The sequence continues at coordinate 34,624 of NZ_JBHUXA010000034.1, forward strand.
CTGCCCGCAGCCTGCGCACGATCTCCGCCGGGTACTCGTCGTCCATCACGAAGTGCAGCACCCCGACCAGCAGCACCCCGACCGGCCGCTCGAAGTCGAGCAGTTGCCGCGCGCGCACCCGCTCCACGATGTCGTCCACGTCGCGGACGTCGCCGAGCAGGGCGGTCACGCCGTCGATACCGGTCAGGATGGCATTGCTGTGCACCAGCACGACCGGGTCGTTGTCGACCGCGACCACCGGAATCCGCTCGTCGTACTCGCGCGCCGTCTCGTGCACGTTCGGCGAGGTCGGCAGCCCGGCGCCGAGGTCGAGGAACTGCCGCACCCCGGCCTCGGCCGCGTGCCGCACCCCGCCGAGCAGGAACTGCCTGCTGAACCAGGCCAGCGTGCGGGTATCCGGCGCGACCGCGAGCATGCGGTGCGCCACCCGCTGATCGACCTCGTAGTTGTCCTTGCCGCCGAGCAGGTAGTCGAAGACGCGCGCCGAGTTCGGCCGCGAAGGATCGACCCCGGCCGGTGTGCGATCGTGCTCCGCCATCGCGCAGCCCCTTCCATTCGGGCCGATGGTAACAACTCCGACATTTCCCGTGGCGCGGGGCGACGAAGTTGTCCCGCAATGGTTTTCGGAGCAGACGCCACGGTTTGTCGCATTGCAAGGGCGTTTGCACGCGCACCGATGAATTCGTCGGGCCCGTCCCGTCTAGATCCGAAGGACCGTTTTTCACCGACCAGTGAGGACACCATGAGCACGAACGCACTCCCGCCCGTCGTCGACACCGCGACCTGGCAGCGCGAACTCGCCGAGCTCCGGATCCGGGAAAAGGCCGCGACCAGGGAACTCGACGCCATCGCCGCGCAGCGCAGGCGGCTGCCGATGGTCGAACTGCCGGAGTACACGCTGGAGGGCGCGGACGGCCCGCTGCGGCTGGCCGACGTCTTCGAGGGCAAGTCCCAGCTCATCGTCTACAGCCACATGTGGTTCGCAGGCAAGGAATGGCAGTGCCCCGGCTGCACCGGCCTCACCTCGCAGTACACCCGGCTGGAATTCCTGGACAACTACGACGCCCGCTTCGTGATCGTCACCCAGGGCCCGATCGACGAGGCGCTCGCCTACAAACACAAGGTCGGCAACACAATGACCTGGTATTCGACCGCGAACAGCCCGTTCGGCACCGATATCGGCGCCCCGCCGGACGCCGGCTTCGCGGTCAATGTCTTCCTGCGCGACGGCGACACCGTCTACCGCACCTGGCACACCGACGGGCGCGGCACCGAGCAGCTCAGCCACACCTTCCCGCTCATCGACCTGCTGCCCTACGGGCGCCAGGAGGAGTGGCAGGACTCGCCGGCGGGCTGGCCGCAGTCGCCCACCTACTCCAGGTGGAGCGATTCGAAGGAGATCGCGGCGGCCTACGGGAACTAGCTACAGCAGCGGCGAACTCTGCTTGTCGCCCTCGGCCCGCACCGCCTCCTCGAACCCGGAATCGTGCTCCTCGCGGTAGAGCAGCCAGCAACCGCGGATGCCGTCGAGCAGATCCTCCAGCAGGTCGACGGCGGGCCGGGACGGGTCGAGGCGGCAGATTCGGAACTCGTCGGTGAGCGCGGCGAGCCCGTCCTCGTCGAGTTCGTCGCCGCGCATCCGCCGCTCGATCGCCTCGGCGGCCTCGACGATCCGGGCCGGGTTCCGCACCCGGCCCTCCGCGGCCGCGAGCGCGTCGGCGATCAGGTCGACCACCACCTCGGTGGGGCTCTCGCCCGCGCACAGCCGCTCCAGCACCAGCGTCGGCGTCTCCACCTGCAGCGCCTCCAGATTGTCCGCCTCCGCGACCACGTGCACCGGGTGCACGCTCGCCGCCTCCGCCGTGACCTGCGCGGCCAGGTGCAGCCAGCGCGCCGCCGCCACCGCGGCGGCCGCCGGGTCGATATCGGTGAACAGATCGATCGAGCCGAGCGGGTCGGCGTGCAGCAGCGCGTCCGCCGCGAACACCTGCACCGGCGAGATATCCGCCCGCGACAGCTCCACAGCCTGCCGCGCCCGCCCGGACAGATCGCCCAGCTCCGCCGCCTCGATCGCCGCCTGCTCGGTCCGCACCTCCGCCGCGAGCAGCTCGATCAACTCCGCGTCCCCGATCAGATGCGCCACCCGCCCGATCCGATGCGCCGCCTCCTCCACCACGCTGTACGACACCGCCATCAACCCGTCGTCATCCGGCAGATTCGGCTCCCGCACCGCCCCCTCGACCTCCGCGAACCGATTCCGCTCCTCGGCCCGATGCCACGCCACACTGTTCGGCACCTCGGAATCGCCCGCCGCCGACGCGGGATGGGTATAGGTGCGCCACTGGAACTCGGACAATTTGGTCAGCGCCGCCGCCAGGACCAGCGCCACCTCGGGCTCCGCCGTCTTCGGCAGGGTGGCGATGGTCTCGGCGGTGTCTCCCCTGCCGGTCCCCCAACTCGCTACCAGTGCGCCCGACTTCGGCTCGTATGCGTACCGCGTCACGCTGTCATTCTTACCCGTGTTGCGCACCGAAGGGCGAGGCGGCGCAGCGGTCTGTCGGCGCGACGCGCAGACGACGAAGGCCCGGTCCTTGCAGACCGGGCCTTGCTGTGGACCTAGCGGGAGCCTACTCGAACCAAGCCGATTGCTTGACCAGCTCTCTCAGCTACAGAGGGGTCTCAAGGAGGATGGCTTGCGTGCGCCCAAACAATCGCCAGCACGGATAGCGTCCGGCGGAGCCAAGAAGCAGCTGACTACAGGAGAGATCGCGGTGATCGTAGCCAAGTACGAAGCTGGCGCGTCAATGTCACAGCTCAAGGTGGAACATCGCATGGCCAAGCGAACGATTGCAAAGATGCTTCGGAACGAGGGAGTAGCAATCAGGCAGCGCGGTGGACAGCCAAGTCAGACTTCACCAATTTCCATCGACTGAGTAGCAGTCCACAACTTTATCCGACGATCAAATCCAGCAGCAGCCAACGTTTCCCCCCTCGGGCTGAACCTCACAGTACGAAGTCGAGCTGAATTACCACCCGACAGGACAGCGTACTGCTCCCCAGACCGAGCGTGCCACAGTCTAACTGAATCATCACTGGTGGATGCAATCAAATCCCTCTTCCCAACTGCAATACATGTAATAGCGTCTGGATGAGCGATAGGATCGCCGATGCTCTGATTGGAAATCGTATCCCAAACCCTCACCGTCCCATCGGCTCCGCCAGTGACGAGCATCGTTCCATCAGAACTGAAACCCATTGAACTTACACTCCCGCTGTGACCCCTTAAGATCGCCAACAAATTCCGGTTCTCACAATCCCAAAGTTTTATCAATCCGTCCCACCCACCACTAGCGAGGATAAGCATCTTAGGATGCCAAGCAAGAGATAAAACCCCGCTCGCATGGGCTTCTATTCTCGCGGCCTCGCGACCTTCACGGAAATCCCACAGGATAATCGCCGGAGCGTCGCCGCCAATAGCTAGAAGGTCGCAACTGGCTGCGAACTCAAGAGAACGAATAGTTCCGAATTCCTCCATGACTCGGGTTATTCGATCATAGTTCGCGCAATTCCAGATCGTTAGCATCCCACGGTCACCACCCGCAGCTAGCCTACTGCCGCCATCCGAATAAGACACCGCATGGACACGGTCCTCCTCAACCGGCAGCGAACGTAGCCGTCGGTGCTCACTCACATCCCAAATTCGAACGGATCCGTCCCAGTTTCCAGTCGCCAACTCACCAGCAGGATGATAAGAAAGACACGAGATATTCGAGCTGACACCCAAAAGTTCAACCGGAGAATCTTCCACTGAAGTTCCCGGCGCCCCGATTACGCTTACTTCTCGCGGCTCTACCTGCTGAATACTTGTAACACCGCCACCCGTTCTATGTTCGATGTAATTCGTGACAGTATCCCTGCCTTTTTCAAAGTCGTCTGGATGCTCGCTAATAAAATCAAGGTCACCACGGGTCGCCAGCGTTTCTACATGGTTGGCACCGTATACACGCGTCATAACAGCTATGACGTCGGCGTACATACTCTTCGCCATTTCCAGGTCGCCGGACTCTCGCGTGTACCTTGCCAACAGCACTCGCTGCCTAATAGTCTCTTTGTCCTCAGCTCCCAGCAGCTGGGTAGTGTGAGGCAGGAGTAAGAGCAATCGATTTCGAGCCTCGACCGCGCTGCGAACAACACCGATGTTGACAGCGAGATCAGCGCAGGCAATCACATAGAGCCGATTATTCCGCCCATGGTGTTGCTCCACTTCGTTGACCAAGGACTCATAAACCCGAATCCCAGCCTCTCGACTTTCATATATCGAAGTCCAGCTAGCTAAGTAGAAACGAGCGGTGAGAGTCAGCATGTTGTGTGGACCCAGCACTAAAAGCATATCCTCAAGCAATCGGTGGAGGTCATCCACAACATGCCTATCAGCTTTCGATGTAAGGTAGGTGCGGTCCTGATATCTTCGCAACCGCAGAGCAAAATTATAAGCACTCGCGGGGTCGAGGCTGCGCTGCAGCAGGCGCTGCCAGCTATCCCACGTCTGTTGGCCGTCTGCTGCCCGGCCCGACTGCGCTGACTTCGCCACTACGACTACAGCCTCGTCGACTCTATCCGCACCAACGAGATGACGCGGCTGCGCGAAGTGCCAATACTTCTCGACTTCGCTAATGCCCTTAAGAGAGTTATACGCAGATATCATAGCCTGATGGAAGCTCTGTAAAACAATCTGCCGCGCTATCAGCGCAGCTGCGTGAAGCGGCTCCACGAAGTCGACATGTGCGAGGCCAACAGTCTCATCCGGAGATCCCGGTCGACCGCGCGCAGAGAGCACACCCAACAGCAGAAGAAGATCGCGAATTCTGGCTGTTGCCATCGGGAAGCCCAGAATTTCCAAGGCGGAACGTACCATGGCAATCGGCGCCACGGGGCCGTATCCTACTGCGACTAGAATTCCCGCCAGAGCATCCAGCGCAGGCCTATATTCAGCTGAGGCGCTGGCATGAGCGGTACGAAATCTCAGAGACACAAGAGCTCCGAATTCGCCTCCGATGCGCCTGACGGGTACAACATCGCGCCAGTCGATCTCGTTGGCCAACCTGGCGACAAGCCACCCATGAATACCGGGACGGATAGCCCACTCCATTGTTCTCCGCGCCGACTCCGCCAAGCGGAAATTTAAACTATCGTGCAGCTGAGTCAGATTTGGCTCGGGCAACGTTATTCTGCCGCCACTTTGTGCGCGAAGACTTTCCGGCTCTTCGTCCGATCGGACCGATATTATCACCTGCACATGGCGCAGTTCCGGTCTTTGAAGAATGGGCGCGAGCGCTCGAGCAATGACATCCGAATCAGTATCAAGATTATCCAGCCCGTCGATCAGGAGTCGTATTATCTTATCACGCCGACAGAGCCCCAAGGGTCGAACAATCTGCGTCTCAAAAGAAGTGACACTTTGCGAGCCTTCAGCATCGACGAGCGACCGAACCTCTTCCTGAGCAAGCCTAAATCCTTGCACTCTGCTTCTCAGTTGCTCAACGAGATCTACGGTGACCGATTCAACTGTACTCGTCGTATCAAGGAAGGCAGCAGCCGATACATCGAGAGGATCAACCGGGAAATTCAATTCCGGTCGCGGGCGTATCAGGAGCGCCATAATCGTTGATTTTCCAGCACCAGCAGCACCAGAAAGTACCGTGAGCTGCGTCCGTGGTTCCATACACAGCGTCAGCGCCTGGCGCACCGCTGGTGTAACAACAACCCCGCGAGTAAGATTCTCGACAAGCCCGGCGGAAGATCGGCCAGCGACGGCGTCCGCGCGATATGCAAAATTTGGAACGAGCCAAAGGCCACGATCCTCACCTACACTGTAGGCGGCGTAATGAGGCACTTGCATAGGGCACTGCTTATGCAGTGGAGCAAGTAGGTCAGTGCAATGGATTTCCTCTCCTGCATGCCCTAATCCTGACTCGAGGGCGGAGAGCAAAGCATCCGTGAAGCAGCCATTATAGGCGTTACCTCCAGCGGCCGCTAGGAGATGCATCCGTCCGCTGCTTTGCAATCTATCGGGCCAACGCGCAATCGCCGACTTGGCACCCACGCCCGACTCGCAGGTGTCAACTAGAACAATCAGGCCGTCCACAGCGGCCGTGAATTGGAGTCCATCCCTTACAGCCTCGACCAAGTCAAAAGAATTCGATGTTGTGGGTCTTTCCGGCGATGAGTCTCGCACCAGGAACCGAAAATCTTGTCCGCCGACTCCGACTCCGTGCCCGAGGAACGCAAGAAGTAGCGTCGCTTCTGCATCATTTGCTGCTATGAACGCGCGCTCTACCGCCTCGCGCAGCTCGGCTACTGTTGGGTTCATCAGTAGACCCGTGCTGTTTTCCGGGGCAGCCCAGCCGCCGCGAGTTCTCAGGATCTCGCGAAGGCTTCTAGCCAAAGGCTCGATGAATTGCAGGTGCGGTAGCGCATCACACTGCGAACCGACTACGATCGCGATCCTCCCCGCCATAAGGTGGACTGTAGCGCAGCGACCGTCAGCTCGCTGTCATTCGCAGAGAGGACTGTGCTGGATGGCCACTGTGGTCTTGGTGCACGGCATTGCTCAAGAGCAATACTCGGCAGACACACTGGAGGCGACATGGCTACCCGCCCTAGCCGGCGGGCTCCGCAACGGGGGCTTTCCTGCTCTCGGCGACCGAGTCTGGCGGTCAACGCGGCCATCGAATGTGGATGTACGGATGGCGTTCTACGGGGACATCTTCCTCGATCCCGGCGCTCAAGGAACGATGACCGATCGACTCGATCCACCGGCACTAGAGTTGGCGGAAGGTTTGGCTCATCTTTGGCTTGAGGCCGCGGCCGAGCGCGCTGGAAGTGAACAGGATCGCCGAGAAGCAGCCCGAGTATTGCGGCAGATCGATTATTCAAGCCCAGGCGCACAGGGTCTTGCCGCAGCATTCAGGCCCACACTAAATGGCCTCTCGAAACTGCGTTGGTTTGCCCCGTTTGGCTATGGTCTCGCTGCCAAGTTCGTATGGCGTGCTGTATCTCAGGTTGCGCTCTATCTAGATGATGATCGCATTCGACAAAAGGTTCAGAGTCGACTTTTGAATCTTATTGATAGCGACACAAAGCTAGTAATCGGACATTCGCTCGGCTCTGTTGTTGCTTATGAAACATTGCATCACGCAACCGGCAGAACAGCGCTACTCACTCTAGGATCGCCCTTAGGTTTGAAATCGGTAGTGTACGATAAGCTGCGCCCCGCCCCTCCAATGGTGCCCGAGGTCGTCACCCGTTGGGACAATATCGTCGATCGAGATGATCTCATCGCTGCGCGGCTCGATCTTTCCAAGCTCTTTGCACCACATTCCAAGATGGAGGTGGTGCCGACTACACACCCTTCGGTAGACAACGGTTCACGTCCCCATGATGCTACTCGGTATCTAACCAAGCCGACCACAGGAAGCATAATCGGAGAGATCCTTTCAGCGTGAAATTATAGGGCCGGGCGCTGATGACGAAGACCGTGTGAGCCGTTCCGCACTCAGTCGCTCAGGTCTCCCGGACAGATCTTAGGTAATTTGCTCTTGAATCGGGTAGCATCGGGCCTCTGCATGAAAGCGGTGAAGGTCCGGCTTACTCAGTAGACTAAGCTCAGTCTCGGTAGGTCCACAAAAGAGAGGAACGCCCGTGGCACGCAAGGTGATCGTCCAACTCGTCGACGACTTCGACGGCAAGTACCCACAGAGGGCTTCAGCTTATAAGTGAAGACGTCTTGCAGCTTGAATGTGGACTTCTCAGTGGCGGGCAGCGCGTCACCAGCAGGCAATAAGCAGCGGGTCCGCAGAAAATCTGACTGATCCCCCAGACTGTAGGACCAGCGCGGTTCTACCAGCAGGAAATCATCGAGAACGGAGACGACATCCGCCGGTTGATCCATTGCGTAGCAGGTTGTCCCGGCGGGCTGAGACCCTGCCCACTTTGCTTGCAAATAGAAAACGCCCGAATTTATTTCGGTCCGCCAGTCATATTTTGAGACTCCAACGTAGAGCAAGTGATGCGTAGCAATGCCCAACCTATCTGCCGCCGCGCGGGTCCAGTCGGATAAGCCACGACCCTTTCCACTCAGAATCAAACTAGGGCCAACCACCAGATCAGGAGACATAATCGATACGAAGTGATCCTCTCCGAGGTCGTCGTTGGCGAGGACGCATATCTTCAACCACTGCTCTTCAAATCACTGATGAGCTGTGCGACACCGGGCCGTACAGCCTTATTCCCGAAGAAAAGAGCAAAATAGTCAAAAACTACCGCTTCGACGATCGGCAATTTCCATCCTGTCCTTCGACCGAAGCCTCCCGGGCTCAGTCACCGTTGATGCCCCCACGACGATCACGAGCCATAGTACCTGGCTGCAGGAAGTGGTGGGCAGCATGGCAACCGCACTGATGCTATTGGTGGGTTCGGCGTCCACCGATACGTCGAACTTACAGCGCCACAGCACGATTGCTTCGGATGCCCTGCACCGCATGGGCGGCCGCTCCGGATTTCGATGTCGAGGGCGGAGGCGATCGAGGATCACACGCTGCGACTCTCCGAGGATCCAGCACGCCTGCGGACTCTGAGTCGTTAGCGCTCGCGACCAGGAGTAGACACCGGTCGCGAGCGCCTGGACGAGAAGGTAGGTAACACAGATTGCGCCCAGCAACCAGTGTGCGCGAGCTTGCGTGAGCACTCGGAAACCGTTGACCCGCTGACGGAGTGGGGGTCAGGATAGGACTCCGAACAGGCAAACCGACGCACACTTTGGCAGGGGTCTTTCAAGCGTTTGCAGTTCCTCGGCAAGAACGCCGGCTCGCACCAGTCTCCTACGCTGTATCTCAGCGATCGGCACACCTACGTCGTGCAGAGCTCGCGGGTGCCCGACCAGCCCGACCTGATCGAGATTCCCCACCCGCTGCTCGGCTTCCTGGAGCGCGGCACCTGCCTCGGCGCGCAGCTGCATGACACCGGGCACGGTACGTTCACGCTGACGGGTACGCCCGTCACTGATACAGAAGCACTGGCTCAGATGCTGATCCCGGCCCACGAGACGAGCATCGAGGTGCCCATTGGGAAGGAGATCCGCCGCGATGTACTCAGTGACCGGTGAACAGCTCGATGAGTTGTTCCGGTCCCCGTGGCAGCGTGCCTTTCATCTTGAGCTCCAGGACACCTACGCCGTGTCCGGAGAGTTCGAGCCGCTTCGTCAGTACCTGGCGGGCGAAACCGAAAACGCCGCCTGGCAGCAGGGCTGGCTCGACCTCGTCAGCGAGATCACGGCGGCGGGCAAGACCGTGCAGCGGGTACGTGTTGTGACCGAGCCTCACGCGGACTACACACGCTGGGCTCTGGCGGTGGCGCCCCGCAATATCGCTGCTGGAGAGGATGTTCGGTGGCTACCTCGGCACTTAGTGGATTCACGTCAGCTGACCGGCGACGACTACTGGCTGTTCGACGATCACCTGGCAGCCTTCAGTGTCTTCACCGTCAGCGGTGAGGGCGCCGGCTTCGCCGTCACGACCGATCCGGTGATCGCCGCTAACTTCCGAGCTGTTCGCGATCGGGTCTGGCCAGCTGCGGTTCCGCATGACGAGTACGTCCGTTCACTACATCGGTGACCGATCCACGGGCAGCCCGGGAGGCTCTGGGGCAACGACTTCGTGAAATACGGAAGGGGGCGAACCTCACCGGCCGCGCTCTGGCTCGGCTCGAGGGCTGGCATGAGTCCAAGGTCTCCAAGATCGAGTACGGCAAGCAGACGCCGTCCGAGGCGGATTTGAAGGCTTGGTGCCACCAGTGCGCAGCTCTCGCGCAGCTGCCCGATCTGATCGCGACCTTGCACAACGCGGAGACGGCCTACCTTGAAGTCCGCCGGATGCGTGTCCCACAATGGCAGCGCGTGATCGCGAGGATGGAGGCCGAAGCCGAGCTCATCCGCTGGTTCGAGCCCGGATTGGTTCCTGGGCTATTGCAGACTCCCCGCTACGTCCGCAGTGTACTCGAAACGGTGGAAGCGCTGTACGGCGGGCCCCCCGTCATCGAGGCGGCCCTCGCTGCCCGGCTGGAGCGGCAACAGATCCTCTACCGTGGTCGACACCGCTTCCACTTCATCATCGGCGAACAGGCGCTCTGGACCGTCGTCGGCGGACCTGACGTCATGATCGAGCAGCTGGATCGTCTCGTGACGGCAATGACGCTGCCGCGAGCTGTGCTCGGCATCGTCCCGCTGAGTGCTCCGTATCAGGCACCGCTGATGAACTTCACCATCTTCGACCGGAGGATGGTGCAAGCCGAAACGATCTCAGCTCAACTGACCGTGACCCAGCCCCGCGAAATCGCGCTGTACGAGCGAGCCTTCACGGCGCTTGCGGAGCAAGTTGTGACTGGTAACAGGCGCGAGAGGTGATTAGCAGTGCGCTCAGCCACTACCATGACCGGTAGATACAGCACTCGTTTCCGCCGAAGGAGTCGATGCGCGTCAATTTGGGTTAATACTGCATTTGAAACAGAAACGCACAGCAGAATTCCCGACGTTTCGGAAGCTCTAGGTGATTGTTATCCCTATAGGCGAAGCCCCCGAAAAACACTCGATACTGTCAGCAACGTCCGCCGTCAAGTCGGTCAGCGGGATGTGCATCGCTATCCGAAAACCGAGGTCAGCATGACTGGTCATTAGGCCATCCGGCAACGCATCACCGAGAAGGGAATTCGGAATACGGTCGAGGTCGTCCAAGAATCCACCTCCCACCACGAGCGCTTTGTAGCGGCCTCGGTCTTGGTCGTATTGTGATCGAACGTGAAGCGCGGGTCTACGAAGTCCGTAGGAGTCGTCATCCATTGCCCACTCCCATACGTTCCCTTCTAGGTCTGCGACACCTAACCAGTTGTCTCGCGAACCCGAGCGATCGATCGGCATCGGAGCTCGACGCCCGTCGTCTCTTCCTACCCGAATTCTACCTGCGTTGTATGAAGGGAACTGCGCGAAGGGCGATACCCCCACGGCCGAGTACCAGTCAGATGCACACTGCACTCTGAAGAGAGCCCTAGCTTCTTTCTTTATACAGTCAGTCGATGGTGTATTGGACACTTCACCGAACCACTTCGCGTAACGTCGTGCTGCCGGATAGTCAACACACACGACAGGCTGCTCTGGGTCATTGAAATCTGCATCTTGCAGCGGCCGAAAGCCGGACACCCAGCCGTATTGACTATTCCAGGACGCCCCCTCAGGCCCGCCGATACTCCGGTAGCTCGGGCTATTATTGAACTGCCGATTAGTTACCGGATATCGACCAATCCACGTGGTTATCAGCTCACTTTCGCGAGTATTTTCGCGACCGCTACGGAAGTTAATGAATTGGCGCAGGCCAGGCAGTAGACTGAATTCTAGTCCACCCGTCTCAGCAAAGATTGGTCTCCAATCACAGCGACCTGGCAGTAAATTAAATGGTCCGCGCTGCCGCCCATACAAGTAGGGAATCGGAACTTGATCGTCAGGGTTTTCACGATTGTGGGAGGCGGCATGCCACCCGAGCGTTTTCATCAAATCCGCCAGAGAGAACTGCGATGGATCATGTACAGCGATCGGCCCACTCAGAATTTCAGACATTTGATGCACAAGAAATCCGCCGCCAAGACTATCGTACTCGCGAACGTTCTGCCATCGGTCAGCCGCCATTAGGACCAGATAGTTGTCCGGGTCGGGAACCAGGTTCTTGGCCGATGTCTCCGTGGAGTCTCGGATTCCAGCGGGAACAGCTGCACCAGCACGGCAGCAGTCTAGAATCAACAGTTTGTTGTCAGCGCGGCAATGGTGCATAGCTTCGGTGAATGTTTCCGCAGACAACGTTGTACTCAGCATCTGGTTCAGATCTGTCTTGTGCCAAACTAACCTAAGGGCACTCGCCTCAAGCCGTCCATGGCCCGCAAAATAACACACAAACGTATCACCAGAACGACAGGAATCTGCCGCACGATAAAGTCGGTTGCGAACATCCATCGGCTCGTCATCCGCCGTTGCGGTAACTACCTCGAAACCTAGACGTCGAAGTCGAAAGCATTCAGCGAGTTTAGCAGCGTCGGATTCGGCATATTTGAGCCGACCTAGATGGGTAGGACCATTGGAACCGATTACAAAAGCGAGTTTCACTTAGCGCGCATCCAGTTCAGCGCTTCCAGTCGAGCTTTCGCTCTCAGGAGTATCGATTGCGCTAGGAGTCGCACTAGCAGCGTCTCGTTTGTAGGAGATCCGGATACCCATCGGCCCAGAGACTGCCCACGACTCCGGAGGACCTGAACGTTCTGACGTCTCTACGTATCGGGCCTGAGATGTCCATCGCACGACAGGGTTTCCCTCACGATCTGTAACTGGATCACCGTTGGAGTCCATGACAGGCACCGGCACCATCTCATGAACCAAGACTGGCCGTCTGGAAAGTTCGGTCAGAAGCCGACCTAATAAGGGGGTCGCTGCCGCCACTAGTGCAGCTGTGGCAACGAGTATGGTTACTACGTCGCGGGTTTCTTGTGGATTAGCGTCCACGACACGCACTGCCCCATGCTGATCCGCTGCACGGTACGTCGGCTCAAAACCGTTGCGGTACAACAAGTCGACGACACCAATGTGGTTCTCGATCAGTACGCTCTCGACCTCCTGCTCAACGAATACCCACCACTCAACCTTCGCGTCTTCCGCCATCGAAAGCTCCCCCTCCTACACTCCCTGCTCCAAATAGAGCAGGCTTTCATGCGCTGGATTCACGTATATATTGGACATGGTCATGCTACTCAGCAGACGGTACAACCAGGGTATCGCTTCTACTGACCCAGGACTATTGGATTCCACCTCGGTGCACCGTCACGACGACAGGTGGTGGCGATCAATCCGCAGCTGGGGGTAATGATCGTGGGAACCCGTAACGACGGCTACGGAAGATGCAGGATGGCTCCACAAACTTCTCCTCACTCGAGGGATCCGATAAAGGGGACTGCCGCACGAGTTGGTGACATCTGATCTGTGGTGCCGTGGGGCACTGCTGGAAGGATGGACACCGTGCCCAAGCCCTATCCCAAGGAGTTCCGCGACGACGTCGTGCGGGTCGCTCGCAATCGAGAGCCCGGCCAGCTGCTCAAGCAGATCGCGGCCGACTTCGGGATCAGCGAATCGTGCCTGGCCGGCTGGATGAAGACCGCTGACGTCGAGGACGGCATCTCGCCCGGGACGACCGCCGCTGAGAACGCTGAGCTGCGGGAAGCGCGTAAACGGATCAGGTTGCTCGAGCAGGAGAACGAAGTCCTGCGCCGAGCTGCGGCGTATCTGTCGCAGGCGAACCTGCCGGGAAAATGATCTACCCGCTCGTCCGCGAGCTGGCCGCTGACGGGATCGCTGTCGCGGTGACGTGCAGGGTCCTGAAGATCGCACGCCAACCCTACTATCGGTGGCTGGCCGAGCCGGTCACCGCCGCTGATCTCGGGCGCGCGTATCGGGCGAACGCCTTGTTCGATGCTCACCGCGACGATCCCGAGTTCGGATATCGGTTCCTGGCCGACGAAGCAGCGACCGCGGGTGAGCCGATGGCTGCGCGGACCGCGTGGCGGATCTGCTCGGCGAACAAGTGGTGGAGCAGTTTCGGCAAGAAACGCGGCAGCAAGAACGGCCGGTCGGGTCCACCCGTGCACGACGATCTGGTCGCGCGCAAGTTCGCCTCGGATGCACCGAATGTGTTGTGGCTCATAGATATTACAGAGCACTCGACCGGGGAAGGGAAGCTCTACCTGTGCGCAGGTCAAGGACGTGTTCTCGAACCGGATCGTGGGCTACTCGATCGACTCACGGATGAAGGCTCGCCTCGCGGTCGATGCCCTGGCCTCCGCGGCGGCCAGGCGCGGCGCGGCCGGTGATCAGTCGCCGGCTGCATCGTCCACAGCGACAGAGGATCGCAATTCCGGTCCCGGAAGTTCGTCCGTGCCGTGAATGCTCACGCGATGGCCGGGTCGATGGGCCGGGTCGGTGCCTGCGGGGACAACGCCGCGATGGAATCGTTCTTCGCCCTGCTGCAGAAGAACGTCCTGGACCGTCGGTCATGGGTTACTCGTGGTGAGCTTCGGATTGCGATCGTGACCTGGATCGAACGCACCTACCACCGTCGTCGGCGCCAAGCCCGGCTCGGCAGATTGACCCCGATCGAGTACGAAGCGATCATGACCACGGCAACCACTCAGGCTGCCTGACCGACTCTGTCACCAACTCGTGCGGCAGTCCCGATCGACTGTTTACGAGCGCCGTCAACGGCGGGCGTAGCCGTCAAAATAGCCGTCAAACCGCAGATTCAAGCACGTCGATCAGCATCAATAGCTCACCAGCGGAAACGCCCACCCCTGATGGGGTAGGCGTTTTCGCTGGTGGCTCCTCCCAGACTCGAACTGGGGACACAAGGCTCTTCAGAGCGACCGGACACACCTTGCGTGAGCGCTTGACCTCTATAGATAACGCCTCAAAGACACGCGAACGCACGTGGAAACGCGGCTGCTTAGCCGTCAACTCTGCCGTCAGAAGCTCCGATCCACATCCCGCCGCGACGCCACTCGTGCTGTGGACCTGGATCTCACGCCACACCTCCCCCGTACCCATCATCCCGCCACCCACCCGAACGAACCCGGAGGCATCCGATGATCCGCAGAGCCCTGCCGCGCAGGAGCAGCGCCAGTGAGAAGGCCGTGCTCCTGCTGCGTGTGTCGACCAAGAAGCAGCTCGATACCGCCATCGACATCGACCCGGACGGGCTGTCCATCGCCACCCAGCGCAAGCACGGCACCGCGAAAGCCGCCTCGATGGGCGTCGAGGTGGCGACCGAGTTTGTCGAGCCCGGCTACTCAGCCAAGACCATCGACAAACGGCCCGTGTTCCGGGAATTGCTCAGGTACCTCACCGAGCATCCCGAGGTCCGCTACGTCATCGTCTACATGCGCTCTCGTGCCTTCCGCAATCGCTTCGACGCCGCCATCATCGAGACCCAGCTAGCACCATGGGCGTGCGCCTCATCAGCGCGAAGGAGGACTTCGGCGAGGGTCCGCACGCTGTGGCGATGGAGGGCATGCTCGATGTGATGAATCACCTGATGAACACGCTGCAAGGCTTGGACATCCAGGAGAAGATGCGCACCAAGGCCGTCAACGGCGGCACCCTCGGATTCGCCCGGATCGGCTACCTCAACACCCGCATCGAGTACGAGGGCAAGCAGATCAACACCATCACCCTCGACGAGCAGCGCGCCCCGCTGGTCCGCAGAGTCTTCGAGCTCTATGCCACCGGTGACTACGGGCTCGAACGCCTCGAAGCCACGATGGCCGACCTCGGCCTCACCGCCCGCGGGCGCTACCCCGAACGCCCCGTCAGCTTCAAACGTCTGCATCAGATGCTGCAAGACCCGTACTACGCCGGGTGGGTCGACTTCGAAGGCCAGCGCTACCCCGGCCGGCACGAACCGATCGTCACCCAAGCCCTGTTCGACCGCGTCCAGGACGTCAGAAACATGCGCAGCCGCCTCGGCCAACGCGACCGAGTCCTCCAGCACTGCCTCAAGGGCGACTTGTTCTGCCACCGCTGCCACACCGCCGAGCGAACTTCACGCCTGATCTACACCGAAGCCCGCGGACGCAACGGCACCCGCTACGGCTACTTCCTGTGCCGAGGCCGACAAGACGCCGTCTGCGATCTCCCGCACCTGCCCGCCGCGATGGTCGGACAAGCCATCCTCGACCACTACAGCACCCTGCAACTGCCCGCCAGGTTCGCCGAGGAGATCAGGCAGCTGCTCGATGAAGCCCTCGCCGACGAACAACACAGCGTCCGCACCATGCACGCCACCCTCACCACCCGGTCAAAGGAACTCGATGCCAAAGAGGAACGCCTGCTCGACCTCGCCGCCGACGGCACGTTGCCTCAGCACAAGATCAAAGAACGGCTCCGCAAGATCCGCGAGGACCGAACCAGTATCGAGACCAGCCTCACCGCCACCAGCGTTGAGCTGGCCATCGGCATCGACATCCTTGACCGAGCTGTCGACCTGCTCACCGACCCCCGCCAGCTCTACGAAACCAGCACCGACGAAATCCGCCGCCATCTCAACCAGGCGTTCTACCGACGCTTCTATCTCAACATCGATGGCACCAAAGCCAGCGAGCTTCATCAGCCCTTCGCCGACCTCCACGCCACCGCGGGCACCCGCCAGTTCTGTGACCCCAGCCCACGCACGGTCACTGGCCACCCCGCACCGAACGGAAAAAGCGGCCTTACTCTCCTCGGAGTCCTTAAGGACCCCGGTTCGAGTAAGACCGCTGTGGTGGAGCTGCCGGGAATCGAACCCGGGTCCTCCGTCGTGTCTTCAGGGCTTCTCCGTGTGCAGTCCGCTGTATCTCTACTCGGATCTCCCGGTCTCGCGGACAAGCCGGGATGACGATCCCAGTCGCTGTTTGCTCTCCCGTACGACTCCGCGACCGAGCCGGACGGTAAGCCCTCTAGCTGATGCCGGCACCGGAGCCGAGGGCATGCCCTGGGCCGACAGAGACGCTATCGCTTAGGCAGCGAGGGCGTACTCGCGCTGATTGGAATCGGCGCTTAATTGGTTGCAGCGACGCTTACGGTGGTCTCTTGCCTGCACCGACACGCTTCCCCTGAATCAACGTACGCAGTCGAAACCGTTCAGCCCCGTACGCGCCCGCGCTCTGCGGGCTAGTCATCTTAACATTCTACGCGGTCAGCGCATTCCCTTTATCCGCCTGCCGAGGAGGCGGGTCACCTCGCGCTCGGCGTCGCGTTTGGCCAGGTCCTGGCGCTTGTCGTAGTCCTGCTTGCCGCGGGCCAGCGCCAGCTCGACCTTCACCTTGCCGTCGGAGAAGTACATGGAGAGCGGGACCAGGGTCTGGTTGCCCTCGCGGGACTTGCCGACCAGGTGCTCGATCTCCTTCTTGTGCAGCAGCAGCTTGCGGACCCGGCGCGGCGAGTGGTTGGTCCAGGTGCCGTGGCTGAACTCGGGGATGTGCAGCCCGCGCAGCCAGACCTCGCCGTTGTCGACCGTGGCGAAGGCGTCGACCAGCGAGGCCTTGCCCTCGCGCAGGCTCTTGACCTCGGTGCCGACGAGCGCGATCCCGGCCTCGTAGACATCGAGGATCGAGTAGTTGTGCCGCGCCTTGCGGTTGGTCGCGATGACCTTGCGCCCCTGTTCCTTCATGACGTCAACCTTAAAGGCGCGGCGCAACGCTTTTGTTCCCGGCCGAGCTCAGCGCAGCATGATGTAGGTGGTCAGCAGGGCCGCGAAGGCGAGCACGAGCAGCACGGTGGAGAGCCGCGGCCTGCCGAGCCGGGGCGGCGGGGGCCGCCGGGTGCCGAGCCACGTCGTCTCGACCGGGTCGTGCGCGCGCGGGGTGCGCGGGCCCGCGTCGGCGCCGCCGCCTCCGGCCCCGATGAGCTCGGGCGCATCATCATCGTCCGCCATGCGAGCACGGTAACCGGCGCGGGCGCGCCGCGCCGGGTGTTCGCGGCGTGTCAGGCCAGCGCACCGCGGAATTCGGACGCAGCCGCGCCGGAGCCGGGATCCACTGTGACGACCTCCAATTCGATACCGCCGCGGCGGAACTCCGCGACCATGAAGCCGAGCTGGTGCCTGGTGTCGAAGCGGGCCGGGTGCGCGCCTGCCCCGCCGGCGGGCAGGCCGGTGGCGGTCTTCGCGGCGGCGCCGCTGACCAGCTGGACGGTGCCGCGCGTCCCCGGCCCCGGCTCGAGCACCTGCAGGGTGTGGTCGTGGCCGGAGAAGAGCAGCTGGCAGCGGCCGAGGACGTGCTCGTCCAGGAAGCGGCGCACGTGCACGCCGTTCACCGGCTCGACGGTGAGCCCCTCGTAGCGGCCCGCGTCGCCGTGCGGGCCGTTGCTCCAGAACGGCTGGTGCGTGCAGGCGACCTTCCATCGCGCGGGCGACTCGGCGAGCGCGCGGTCCAGCCAGGCGGCCTGCTCGGCCATGAAGACGCCGGTGCCCGACCAGTACGGGTCGAGCGGCGGCAGGTAGGCGGCGGCCGGGTTGATGTCGAGTACGAAGAACTCGACGACGGGGTTCTGCTCCGGCACCCGCACCGAGTAGTACCGGCTCGGCATCCACCAGCGCGCGGAGAGCGCGTGGTAGGCCACCTCGTCGTTGCCGCGCAGCAGCCAGCCGCCGTCGCCGGGCAGGGCTGAGCTGTTGTCGTGGTTGCCGAGCACCATGAGCCAGGGGAAGTCGAGGCCGTGGTTGGGGTGCTCGAACTTGTCGGCGAACTGCACGTCGCCCGGTCCGTCCGGGCCGTGCTCGTAGATGTTGTCGCCGAGGCCGAGCGCGAGGCCGAAGGGGGCGCGGGCGTGTGCGGCGCGGGCCGCGTCGGCCACCGCCCACTGGGTCGCGGTGCCGGTACCCGCGTCGCCGGTCACCAGGACGCGCACCGATTCACCGGAGGGGAACGGGTGCTTGGCCACCTCGGGCGTGACGGCCTGGGCCGGGGTCAGCCCGAGCAGCGGAACGCCGGCCACCGTGACCGCGGCGCCCGCGAGGAAACCGCGTCTGTCCAGTGCCATCAGCTCTCCTCGGCGAGCGCGGCGAGCACCTGCTCGCCGTACTTGGCCAGTTTGTTGTCGCCGACGCCGCCGACGGCGCCGAGCTCGCTCAGGCTGCCCGGCTTGCGGGCGGCGATCTCGCGCAGGGTGGCGTCGTGGAAGACGACGTAGGCGGGGACGCCCTGCTCCTTGGCGGTGCTCGCGCGCCATTGCCGCAGCCGCTCGAAGACCGGGACGTCGGCGGCGGGCAGGTCGGCGACGGCGGCCTTGGCGCCGCGGCTGGACCGGGACGGCCGCGCCGCCCGCTCCGGCTCCCGGCGCATGTGCACCTGGCGGCCATCGAAGAGCACCTCGTTGCCCGCGTCGGTGATCGAGAGCACGCCGTAGTCGCCGTGTACCGCGAGCAGCCCCTGGGCCAGCAGCTGCCGGACGACGCCGCGCCACTCGGTGTCGCGCAGGTCGGTGCCGATGCCGAAGACGCTCAGCTCGTGGTGGTCGTACTGCAGCACCTTGGGGTTCTGCTTGCCGAGCAGGATGTCGATGATGTGCCCGGCGCCGTAGGACTGGCCGCGCTCGCGCTTCAGCCGCAGCACCGCGGAGAGCAGCTTCTGCGCGGCGACGGTGCCGTCCCAGGTCTCCGGCGGGGTCAGGCAGGTGTCGCAGTTGCCGCAGGCGTCGCCGGGCTGGCCGAAGTAGGCGAGCAGGCGGGTGCGGCGGCAGCTCACCGTCTCGCAGAGCGCGAGCATGGCGTCCAGGTGCAGCTGCAGCTGCCTGCGGTGCGCGGCGTCGCCCTCGGAGCCCTCGATCAGCTTGCGCTGCTGCACCACGTCGCTCAGGCCGTAGACCATCCACGCGGTGGAGGGCAGGCCGTCGCGCCCGGCGCGGCCGGTCTCCTGGTAGTACCCCTCCACCGACTTGGGCAGGTCGAGGTGGGCGACGAAGCGCACGTCCGGTTTGTCGATGCCCATGCCGAAGGCGATGGTGGCGACGACGATCAACCCGTCCTCGCGCAGGAAGCGGGACTGGTTCGCGGCGCGGGTCCGCTGGTCCAGCCCGGCGTGGTAGGGCACCGCCGCGATGCCGTTCTGGTTCAGCATGGCGGCGGTCTTGTCGACCGAGTTGCGGGAGAGGCAGTAGACGATGCCCGCGTCACCCGGGTGCTCGGCTTTGACGAAGTCGAGCAGCTGCTTGTCCGGGCGGTTCTTGGGCTCGATCCGGTACTGGATATTGGGGCGGTCGAAGCCGGCGACGAAGCGGCGGGCGGTGCCGAGGTCGAGCCGCTGGACGATCTCCTCGCGGGTCTTCTCGGTGGCGGTGGCGGTGAGCGCGATGCGCGGGACGTCCGGCCAGCGCTGGTGCAGCACCGAGAGTTCCAGGTAGTCGGGGCGGAAGTCGTGGCCCCACTGGGAGACGCAGTGCGCCTCGTCGATGGCGAAGAGCGCGATCTTGCCGCGGTCGAGCAGCCTGCCGGTGGACTCCAGCCGCAGCCGCTCCGGCGCCAGGTAGAGCAGGTCGAGCTCGCCGGCGGCGTAGCGCCGCTCGACCTCGCGGCGCTCGTCCTGGTTCTGCGAGGAGTTGAGGAAGCCCGCCTGCACGCCGAGCGCGGCCAGCGCGTCCACCTGGTCCTGCATGAGCGCGATCAGCGGCGAGACCACCACGCCGGTGCCCGGCCGCACCAGCGCGGGCACCTGGTAGCAGAGCGACTTGCCGCCGCCGGTCGGCATCAGGACGAGCGCATCGCCGCCGCCGACGAGGTGCGAGACGATGGCGTGCTGCTCGCCGCGGAACGACCCGTAGCCGAAGACCCGGCGTAGCACTTCGTGCGCGGCGTCATCGGTGTCGAGGTCGAGTTGGGCGGTCGCAGCGGGTGAATCCACGCGGCCATCCTACGAGTGTGCGGCGACGGCGCACAGTCGCGCAGGACCGCCTGTGGACAAGTCCGCCGCTGGGGACGAACCGGCTCACTCCCGGACGTAGTAACGCAGCGTCGCGTACGCCGTGATGGCGGCGAAGACGATGCCGACCGGCGCGATCACCAGCGCCGTCGTCGCGATGTCCTCGCCGGTGATCCGCGGGAAGACCTTGCTGTCGAAGAGGTCGCCGAGCGCGCTGTCGATCACCAGCGGCCGCGCCAGCGCCAGGCCGATCACCGCGAGCAGCGAGCCCGCCAGCGCGGCGACCACCGCCTCCAGCAGGAACGGCAGCTGGGTGTACCAGCGGGTGGCGCCGACCAGCCGCATGATGCCGACCTCGGTGCGCCGGGTGAAGGCCGCGATCTGCACCATGTTGGCGATCAGCATGATCGCCGCGACCGCCTGCAGCACCGCGAGCCCGAAGGCGGCGTTGCGCAACCCGTCGAAGAGGCTGACCAGCCGGTCGACGATGTCCTTGTCGTTGCGCACGGTGCCGACCCCCGGCCGGAGGCTGTACTCCTCCAGGATCGCCGGGTAGTTCGAGGCGTCGGTCATCTTCACCCGCAGCGAGGCGGGCAGCGGGGTCTCGCTCACGTACTGGGCCAGCTCGGGCTGGTCCTTGAAGGTCTTCTCCTTGGCCTCGCGCACCGCGTCGTCCCGGTTCAGGAACTGCACCGAGACCACGCCCGGGGTCGCCTTGAGGTCGGCCGCGAGGCCGCTGCAGAGCGGCTGCGAGCAGTCCGGGTCGGTGGCCGAGATCTCCTCGGTGAGGTAGAGCCGCACCTCCAGCCGGTCCAGGAAGTACTGCTCGGTCTTGTCCGCGATGCGCACCGCGAGCAGCCCGCCGCCGAGCATGGTGAGCGAGACCGCCGTGGTCAGGATCATGGCGATGGTCATGGTGATGTTGCGGCGCAGCCCCTCGGAGACCTCGCCGAACAGGAAACTCAGCCGCATCAGCGATCAACTCCGTAGACGCCGATCGCGTCGTCGCGGACCAGCCTGCCGTTGTCGAGTTCGACCACGCGCCTGCGCATGGCGTCCACGATGTTGTTGTCGTGCGTCGCCATCACCACGGTGGTGCCGATGCGGTTGATCCGCTCCAGCAGGTACATGATGTCGGCGCTGGTGTCCGGGTCGAGGTTGCCGGTCGGCTCGTCGGCGAGCAGTACGAGCGGCCGGTTGACGAAGGCGCGCGCGATGGCGACGCGCTGCTGCTCGCCGCCGGAGAGCTCGGACGGCAGCCGGTCGGCCTTGCCGCCGAGCCCGACCATCTCCAGCACCTCGGGGACCGTCCGCTCGATGAACTCGCGCCGCTTGCCGATCACCTCCAGCGCGAAGGCGACGTTCTGCTGCACCGTCTTCTGCTGCAGCAGCCGGAAGTCCTGGAAAACGCAGCCGATGCGCTGTCGCAGCTTCGGCACCTTCCGGCCGGGTAACCGGTTCACCCGGAAGTCGGCGACCCGGATCTCGCCGGAGGTCGGCGACTCCTCCTTGATCAGCAGCTGCATGAACGTCGACTTGCCGGAGCCGGAGGGGCCGATCACGAAGACGAACTCACCCTTGCCGATCTCGACGGTGACGTTGTCCAGCGCGGGCCGCGTCGACGTCTTGTACGACTTGGTGACGTTGCGCATGGTGATCACGGGGAGCCAGTGTAACCAGCGCGCCTGCCGGATCCGCGCACGCCGCTACGGCGTGGGAAGCGGGACACTGTCCACCACCGAGACCAGCGACGGCCACTGCGGGCCCGAGGTCGAGGGCTCCGCCGGCTTGACGAACAGATACAGGACGAACGTGGACACCCAGGCGGTGACCAGGATCGCCGTGGACTTACGTGGTCTCACTGATACCTTCCCGGCGCAACGCCGCGGCGACCCGGACCCGCAGCTCGCGACCGACTTCGAATTGTTTGCCCGGCAGCGTGCGCGCCACCATGCGGATGTTCATCTGATCGCGGGTGAGATCCTCGACGCCCATCACCGACGGCTCGTCCAGCAGCAGCGGCTGCAGCTTGCTGTCCTGGTAGGCCCGGGTGCCGACCTCGTGCAGGATCTCGTTGACGCGGGTGATGTCGGCGCTCGCCGACACCGGGACGTCGATCGCGGCCCGCGCCCAGTCCTTGGACAGGTTGGTGACCTTCACGATCTGCCCGTTCGGCACCGTGATTACCTCGCCGTCCGCGTTGCGCAGCGTGGTGATCCGGAGCGTGACGTCCTCGACCGTGCCCTCGGCCTGCTCGGCCGAGCCGGTGACCGAGATGCTCACCACGTCGCCGAAGCCGTACTGCCGCTCGGTGATCAGGAAGAACCCGGCCAGGATGTCCTGCACGATCCGCTGCGCGCCGAAGCCGAGCGCGGCGCCGAGCACCGCCGCGGGCGCGACCAGCCCGCTGACCGCGAAGCCGAGCCTGCCCAGCACCTCCATGCCGACCAGCACGTAGGCGACGGTGAGGACCACCCAGGTGACCACCTGGGCCAGCGCGTGCCGGTGCTTGGCCGCCTCGGACCGCACCAGCGCGTCACTGCTGCGGAACCCCGCGTCGATCTTGCGGGTGACCCGATCCCGGATGTAGGTGGCGAACCGGCTGAACAGCATCGCCCCGAGGAGCAGCAGCACGATCTCCAGCCCGCTGGAGCGTAGCCAGGCGGTGGTGTTCGCCGCGGGCGCCAGTGCCAGGGCCGTATCGAGCCCGTTCACCGCCACCACCTCCGAGATTCACCGCTGTCCGGAACACGCACGCCGACCACATTACAACGATTCGGCCACGATCCACGCCTCGCCCGGAAAACACCGAAAAAGGTTGGGCAGCAGGCTACCCGGACTGCTGCGCGTCCGACATGCGCCAGCGGATGCCGGATTCGATGAAGGCGTCGATCTCGCCGTCAAGCACCGCGCTCGGGTTGTTCACCTCGTAGCTGGTGCGCAGGTCCTTGACCATCTGGTAGGGGTGCAGCACGTAGGAGCGCATCTGATTGCCCCAGGAGGCGCCCTCGTTGGTCTTGAGCGCGTCCATCTCGGCGCGCTCCTCCTGCCGCTTGCGCTCGAGCAGCTTGGCCTGCAGCACGCGCATGGCCGAAATCTTGTTCTGCAGCTGCGACTTCTCGTTCTGGCAGGTCACCACGATGCCGGTGGGGATGTGCGTGAGCCGCACCGCCGAGTCGGTGGTGTTGACGCTCTGCCCGCCGGGGCCGGAGGAGCGGTACACGTCCACCCGGATGTCACCCTCCGGGATCTCGATGTGGTCGGTGGTCTCCACCACCGGGAGTACCTCGACCTCGGCGAACGACGTCTGCCTCCGCCCCTGGTTGTCGAACGGGCTGATCCGCACCAGCCGGTGCGTTCCCATCTCGACCGAGAGCGTGCCGTAGGCGTACGGCGCCTTCACCGCGAAGGTGGCGCTCTTGATCCCCGCCTCCTCCGCGTAGGAGGTGTCGTAGACCTCGACGCCGTACTTGTGCCGGTCGGCCCAGCGGATGTACATGCGCATGAGCATCTCGGCCCAGTCGGCGGCGTCCACGCCACCCGCGCCGGAGCGGATATTGATCAGCGCGTCGCGCTTGTCGTACTCGCCGGAGAGCAGCGTGCGCACCTCCATCGCCTCGATGTCGGCGTGCAGCGACGTGCGCTCGGCATCGGCATCGGCCAGGGCGACGGTCTGCGCCTCACCCTCTTCCTCCTCGGCCAGCTCGTACAGCACCGGCAGATCCTCCAGCCGCTGCCGCAGCTCGGAGACCCGGCGCAGCTCGGCCTGCGCGTGCGAGAGCTCGCTGGTCACCTGCTGGGCGTGGTCCTGGTCGTTCCACAGGTCCGGATCCGACGCCTGGTGCTCGAGCTCGTCGATGCGGCGGCGCAGCTCCTCGACGTCGAGCACCGACTCCACCGTCTTGAGGGTGGTGTCGAGTTCGGCCAGATCTGCGGAGACGTCGGGATGCACGAGGGTCAACGTTACCGGGCGGGGGGTTTGCCGTCGGCAGCGTGGTCCCCGCGGGTTGGATGGGACCCCGCGATCGGCTCCTCAACAATTAGGAAGCGAATGTCGAGCACCACGTTGCGTAAGGGCGAGAACATCGCCCTCGACTGCCGGAACGTCTCCTTCGCCGTCACCCCCGATGGGACTCCGGTGGACGTCTCCGCGCTACTCCTCGGCCCCGGCGGGAAGGTGCGGGACGACAGCGATCTCGTCTTCTACAACAACCCGAGCCGGCACGGTGTGGAGATCGCGGGCACGACCGTGACCGTCGACTTCGACCGTGTTCCTCGTGATGTGGCCACCGTGGTGGTCGTCGCGAGCGTCGACCCGTCGAGCCGGGGAGCTGTCTTCACTCGGGCACCGCGGCTGACGGTCGCCCAGAACGGCGGGCGGGCGGTCGAGTACGCCGCTCCGGATTTCACGAATCGGGAAACGGTCGTCGTCATCGCCGAGGCGTATCGGCGCAACGATGCCTGGAAGATGCGGGCCGTCGGCCAGGGATATGCCACCGGGCTCGGCGGGCTGGCGACCGACTACGGCGTCGATATCGAGGCGGATGAGGATTCGGGGCAGTCCACGACGGGAGCGGCGCCGAGTCCCGAGCTGGCGAAGATCGGCGACCGGGCGCCCGCGCTGCTGCCCGTCGTCAGCGAAGCGAACAGAGCGCTGACCGATGCGGGCATGGGGAACCGGCGCGCGGCTGTCTATCTCGTTCTCGATCACAGCTATGCCATCCGGGAGCTGTACGAGTCCTTCACCGTCCAAGCTTTCGCCGAGCGAATTCTCGCCTTGGCGGCGAACCTCGATGACGACGGCACGGTTCCGGTGGTCTTCTCCGGTAAACGCGAGCCTTTCATCGAGGACCTCGGTCTGGAGAACTATCGCGGCAGGATCGGGCAGTTGCACACCCAGGTCGACTGGGGCTGGGGCGGCCGGGTCGACGCCGCGATGCGCTGCGTGCTCGACCATTACCAGGAATCCGGCGCCACAGACCCCGCTCTGGTCATCGTGCAGGTCAGCGACGAACCCAGCGACAAGGCCGCCGTCCGTACCCTGCTGCAGAACTCGACCATGCTCGGTGTGTTCTGGATCTTCGTCGGATTCGGCCGCGGAAAGCTGGCCTTCTACAAGAATCTGAATGCCTCGAATTCCGCCACCTTCCGCAATGTGGCCTTCTACAACGTCGGCAAGAATCCGGGTTCGGTGCCCGACGAGCAGTTCTACGCGGAGTTGGTGCGCGGGTTCAGTGCGTGGTCCCGCGCCTGACGACGACCGTATTCAACCCGATACCGCGTGTAGCGGTGCGCGGTGCCGGCCCGCGAGCGCGGCCAGCGCGGCGGCGGTGGCCTCGTCGGCCGGGAGATAGACGAACAGCCGCTGATCGTCGTCGGCGGGGAGGTCGAGGGTTTCGTAGGAGAGCCGCAGCGGACCGGCCTCGGCGTGCTCGATCCGGGTGACGCCGGTGGCGGCGGGCAGGCTCGGCACCGCGGCGACGCGGCGGGTGAACTCCGCGCCGGCGACGATCTCCAGTTCGTCGGCGAGGGCCGCGGTCGCCGGGTCTTTGCGGAAGGGGCCCTGTTTCAAGGCGGCGACCTGCTGGTCGGCGACGTGGTCCCAGTCCGGGTAGCAGTCGCGAGCCCGTGGATCGCCGAAGACGAACGACGCGAGGTTGGCGGCGGACGGGTCGTCGAGCAATCCCGTGGGCGCCATCAACCGGCGGTAGCCCTCGGTGTGGGCGATGACGTCGCCGATGCGGTTCACGACCACCGCGGCCGCCGGTTCCAGGTGGTCGAGAATGGCGCGGACCGGAGCGCGAACGGTGCGGGCCGGGCCCGTGGCGCCCATGCAGGTGAAGCCGGGCTCGGCCCCCTTGGCCAGGCGGTGCAGGTGGATGCGCTCGCTCGGCGTCAGCAGGAGGACGTCGGCGAGGGCGGCGAGCACCGCCGGGGACGGGTGCCGGTCGCGGCCTTGCTCGAGCCGGACCAGGTATTCGACGCTGACCCCGGCGAGGGTGGCGACTTCCGCCCGGCGCAGGCCGGGCGTGCGGCGCCGCGGGCCCGCGGGCAGCCCGACGCGGGCGGGGGTGACCGCCTCGCGGCGGCTGCGCAGGAAGAGGCCGAGCTCGTTCATTCCTCGACGGTACGGCGCGGGAAGTCCCCGAGGGTGGCCGTGGGACTACCACCCTCACGGCGGTCTCCCCCGGCACACCGAACCGGCCGAGGCTCGGAGGTGATCGAACTTCCGAGGAGGAACACCTATGAGCACCCTGCGTCTCGCCGTCGTCATCGGCAGCGTCCGCGACGGCCGCTTCGGCCCGACCGTCGCACGCTGGTTCACCGAGATCGCCGAGAAGGACGGCAGATTCACCGTGGACGTGATCGACCTGGCCGACCACGAACTCCCGGTCGGGCTCCCCGCCGTCTCACCGCGACTGGACCCGAACCCCGAACGCCCCGAGGGAATGCGCGGGCTCACCGAAGCCCTCGACAGAGCCGACGCCTTCGTGATCGTCACCCCGGATTACAACCGCAGTTACCCGGCCGCGCTCAAGGCCGCCATCGACTGGCACTTCACCCCGTGGGAGCACAAGGCCATCGGCTTCGTCGGCTACAGCGGGGCGTCCGGCGGTCTGCTCGCCATCGAGCACCTGCGGCAGGTCTTCACCGAGCTGAACGCGCACACCGTCCGCGACTATGTCTCGTTCCCCCGCTACTACCTGCTCTTCGACGAGAACGGCGCGCTGCGCGAGCCGGAGGAGCCCGCCGCGGCGGCGAGGGAACTGCTGGACCAGGTGCACTGGTGGTCGAGTGCACTGGCAGCGGGCCGACAGGATCGGTCACGGCGGGGACCGGCGCTCTCACCCGCGACTACCTGACGAGCGAAGCCGCTGCCTACCCCGACGATCTCACCGGAAGAAGGCCGACACCCGCTCGACCAGCCACCGCGGCTGCTCCTCGGAGACGAAGTGGCCGCAGTCCGGTATCCGCTCCAGCCGCATGTTGGCCGCGTGGTCGCCGAAGCAGGTGGGCACGCCGTCGGAGAGCGGATCGTCGCCCCCGTTGAGGTGCAGGATCGGCACGGTCGTGCGCATGGTGCGGGAGTGCCGCAGGAAGTGTGGAACCTCGCGGACCAGCACCGCGCGGTTGAATGCCACCGTCGCCGCTCGCGCGGCCGGCCTCCGCATCCGCTCGGCGTAGATCTCGGCCTCGCGCTCGTCGAACGCCCCACGATGCCGCCATGCCCGCAGACTGCGCCGAACCATCCGCTCCTGCAGCGCCGCCGACCCGCCGGCGGCGGCAAGCAGGTAGATGTGCCACGGCCGCAGAAAGACCGGCAAGCTGGGCCGCTGGCCCGTCCACGGGTGCACCCCCGCGATCGCGACGAAGCGGTGCACCCGCTCGGGCCGGTCCAGCACCGTGCGGTAGCCGACCACCAGTCCCCAGTCCCGGCCGACGATCCGCACCTGCCCGAGCCCGAGGTGGTCGAGCAGATCCCGCAGATCGAGCGCCATCCGGTCGAAGTCGTGCCCGGTGCCGTCGCCCTCGGACCAGCCGAGCCCGCGCAGGTCGGGGCAGATGACCCGGTAGTGCCTGGACAGCGGGCCGATCAGGTGCCGCCACTCCCACCAGTGCTGCGGCCACCCGTGCAGCAGGATCACCGGCTCCCCGCTGCCCGCTTCGGCCCAGTGCATGCGCAGCCCGTCGATCACGGCGAACCGATGCCGGACCTCGGCGTCGATATCGGCCGACAGAGCCTGCAGTGCAGGGATTTCGGCATCGCTCTTCGATGTGGTCATGCCGCCCTCCGCTCGTTGCGGTTACGTGCACTCGACCGTAACATAAGTTTTCGAAGTACAAGCTTCTTTTTCAAGAGCAGGAGGCGGGCGTGACGCGGCGCTCCTACAACCAGTACTGCGGGCTTTCCCGCACCCTCGATCTCGTCGGCGAGCGGTGGACGCTGCTGATCGTGCGCGAGCTGATGTCGGGGGCCAAGCGCTACTCCGATCTCGCGAGCGCGCTGGATGGGATCGGCACCAGCGTGCTGGCGGCCCGGATGCGACAGCTCGACGAGGACGGCCTCGTCACCCGCACCCAGTTGCCGCCACCCGCGGCTTCGCAGGTCTACGAACTGTCCTCCGCCGGAAGGGAACTCGCGGCGGCGATGGTGCCGCTCGCGCTGTGGGGCCTGGCGCACCGGCTCGACGAGCCGCGCCACCCGGAGGAGACCTACCGGGCCGAGTGGGCCCTGGTCTTCCTCGCCGCCACCCTCGACCCGGCGGCGCTCACCGGCCTGCGGCTGGTGATCCAGTTCCACATCGACGGCTCGTCGGCGCACCTGACCCTCGACGACGGCACGGCAGCCGTGACTCCCGGCGCCGCGGGCCGCGCGGACGCGACCGTCACGACCGATCTGCGCACGCTGGCGGAGCTCGTGACCCGGCCGATCGACCGCGCCGCGCTCGCCGAGCGGGTCCGGCTGACAGGTCAGCCTGAGGTGCTGGCGACCGTCCTTGACCTGCTGCCCGCCACCGTGCTCCCCGCCTGAGCCGAGCGCGGGCGTCACGCCCCCGGTTCGGCCCGGCCACCGCCGCGGAGACCGCCGCCCGGGCGGCTCCGGCTGGGTCGCGGTGTCCGCGGCACCCACTTCGTGCTCACTCGCACCGACGGAGCACCGCTGACGTTCGAACACGACGGCGAGCTCGCGGTCGCCGTGCACGGCCGCTACGAAGCGCGCGTGGCGCCCGCCGCGGTGCGCGTCCTCGTCGGGCCCGAACCGCTGCCGTGGTTCGAGCGGTACACCCGGATCGCGGAAGAGCGGCGTCCGGCCGCCACGGCAGGCACGCCACCTCGCTGATCGAGTCGACCCCTCCCCGCGCCCGGAGGATTCGGCCCAGCTTCGAGCCGGGGAACCGCGCTGCCACCGGCCCGGACGCTCACCGGCCGCGGCATCGGCTGAACTCGATAGGGTCGACCCGTGGCTGCCTACACCGATGACCTCACCCTCGCGCTCACCCTGGCGGACGCCGCCGACGCCATCACCGCCGCCCGCTTCGGCGCACTCGACCTGCGGGTCGACGCCAAGCCTGACCTCACCCCGGTCTCCGACGCCGACCTCGCGGTGGAGCAGGAGCTGCGCAGGCTGCTGACGGAGCGGCGCCCGGCCGACGCGGTGCTCGGCGAGGAGTTCGGCGGCGAGGCCGAGTTCGACGGCAGGCAGTGGGTGATCGACCCCATCGACGGCACCAAGAACTTCGTGCGCGGCGTCCCGGTCTGGGCCACGCTCATCGCACTGCTCGAGAACGGGGTGCCGGTCGTCGGCGCGGTCAGCGCGCCCGCGCTGGCCCGCAGGTGGTGGGCGGCCGATGGCTCCGGCGCCTGGACCCGATTCCACGACGAAGCCCCGCAGCCGATCACGGTGTCGAAGGTGGGCGGGCTCGCGGACGCCAGCCTGGCCTTCTCCAGCCTCTCCGGCTGGCGCGAGCGCGGACTGCGGGAGAACTTCCTGGCACTCACCGACGATGTCTGGCGGGTCCGCGGCTACGGCGACTTCTTCGGATACTGCCTGGTCGCGGAGGGCGCGGTGGATGTCGCCACCGAGCCGGAGGTCTCCCTGTGGGACCTCGCCCCGCTGGACATCCTGATCCGCGAGGCGGGCGGCCGCTTCACCGCGCTGAACGGCGACCCCGGCCCACACGGTGGCGATGCGGTGGCGAGCAACCGCCTGCTGCACGACACGGTGCTCCAGCGACTCACCTGATACTCACCGTTTGATCGAAACGGACCCCTCGACGCCTGCGATGGCGCGCTCACGGCGGCCCGGCGGACACTGGCGCCCGGCCCCGGTCACAAGGCTCTCGACGCACTTCTTACTCTGCAGTAAGGTAGTCTTACTCAGGAGTAAGATAGCTGGGACCAGATCTCACCCCCACCCTCGAGAAAAACAGGTGATGATGAGCACGCGAGACAGCGCGACGAAGCGACGTCCGGAGTCCGGCCGGAGCGAGGACTCCGCCGTCGGCCTGCACCAGCCCAAGCGGGACTGGATGGGCGCGGCCATGCGGGTGATGACCACCATCACCGGCTCGGAGCTCGCCGAGAAGTACAACCTGCGCAAGCCGCTCGAGCGGGCCACCTACGAGGGGACGAGGACCGGATTCCGCACCCTCGGCGCCGCGACCCGCGCCTTCGGCAAGGTGGCGGGCAACGGCGCGCCGAAGCGGCTGCCGGACAACGAGTCCAAGGCCAAGGGGTACTTCGACCTGACCCCGTCGGACGACCAGAAGATGATCGTCGACACGGTCAAGGAATTCGCGGCCGAGATCCTGCGCCCGGCCGCGCACGCCGCCGATCACGCCGCCGCCGCGCCCAAGGACCTGCTGGAGCGCGCCGCCGAGCTCGGCATCACCCTGATCAACGTGCCGGAGGAGCTCGACGGCGCGGCCAGTGAGCGCGGCGCGGTGACCAACGCGCTGGTCGCGGAGGCGCTGGCGCACGGCGACATGGGGCTGGCGCTGCCGATCCTGGCACCCAGCGGGGTCGCGGTCGCGCTCTCGCAGTGGGGCACCGACGCGCAGCAGAAGACCTACCTGCCCGCCTACACCGGCGAGAACGTGCCGCAGTCGTCGGTCGTGATCTCCGAGCCGCGCGCGCTCTTCGATCCCTTCGCGCTGCAGACCAAGGCGGTCCGCTCGCCCAGCGGCTACCGGCTGACCGGCGTGAAGAGCCTGGTCCCTGCCGCGGCGGAGGCCGAGCTGTTCGTGATCGCCGCCGAGCTGGACGGGCGTCCCGCGCTCTTCCTGGTGGAGTCGGACAGCAAGGGGCTGGTCGTCGAGGCCGACCCCAGCATGGGGCTGCGCGCCGGTGGCCTCGGCAGGCTGATCCTGGACGACGTCGCGGTGAGCACCGAGGCGATCCTCGGCGACGGTGACGCCGCCACCCGCGCCGCCGAGTACGCCGACGCGGTGCGGCTGGCCCGGCTCGGCTGGGCCTCGCTGGCGGCGGGCACCGGCCGCGCCGTGCTCGACTACGTCATCCCGTACGTGAACGAGCGCGAGGCATTCGGCGAGCCGGTCTCGCACCGGCAGGCGGTGGCCTTCATGGTCGCCAACATCGCGATCGAGCTGGACGGGCTGCGGCTGGTCACGCTGCGCGGCGCCTCCCGCGCCGAGCAGGGGCTCTCCTTCGGCCGCGAGGCCGCGCTCGCCCGCAAGCTGGCCTCGGACAAGGGCATGCAGATCGGCCTGGACGGCGTGCAGCTGCTCGGCGGCCACGGTTTCACCAAGGAGCACCCGGTCGAGCGCTGGTACCGCGATCTGCGGGCCATCGGCCTCGCCGAGGGCGTCGTCCTCATCTGACTTTTTCTCCAGGAGAGCTGAACAATGATCAACCTCGAACTCCCGAAGAAGCTGCGGGCCAGCGCGAACCAGGCGCACCAGGTGGCCGCGCACATCTTCCGCCCCATCTCGCGCAAGTACGACCTCGCCGAGCACGAATACCCGGTCGAGCTGGACACCATGGCCGCCATGGTGGAGGGGCTCAACGACTCCGGCACGCAGAAGATCGGCGGCGCCGCGGGCGGCCGCTCGGACGAGAACGGCCACGCCACCGAGCTGCTCGGCAATACCAACGGCGGCAACATGTCGGCGCTGCTGAACGCGCTGGAGACCTCCTGGGGTGACGTCGGGCTCATGCTCTCGATCCCCTACCAGGGGCTCGGCAACGCCGCCATCGCCGCGGTCGCCACCGACGACCAGCTGTCCCGGTTCGGCAAGGTGTGGGCCTCGATGGCGATCACCGAGCCGTCCTTCGGCTCGGACTCGGCCGCCGTCACCACCACCGCCGTGCTCGACGGCGACGAGTGGGTGCTTAACGGCGAGAAGATCTTCGTCACCGCCGGTGAGCGCTCCACCCACATCGTGGTGTGGGCGACGGTGGACAAGTCGCTCGGCCGCGCGGCGATCAAGTCGTTCGTCGTGCCGCGGGACGCCCCCGGCCTCTCCGTGGCCCGGCTGGAGCACAAGCTCGGCATCAAGGCATCGGACACCGCCGTGCTGCTGCTGCAGGACTGCCGGATCCCGGCGGACAACATCCTCGGCAGCCCGGAAGTCAACGTGGAGAAGGGCTTCGCGGGGGTCATGCAGACCTTCGACAACACCCGCCCGCTGGTCGCCGCCATGGCCATCGGTGTCGCGCGGGCCGCGCTGGAGGAGCTGCGCGGCATCCTCGCCGACGCGGGCGTCGAGATCGACTACGACGCCCCGGCCAACAACCAGCACGCCGCCGCCGCCGAGTTCCTGCGGATGGAGGCCGACTACGAGGCCGCCTACCTGCTCGCGCTGCGCGCCGCCTGGATGGCCGACAACAAGAAGCCGAACTCGCTGGAAGCCTCGATGTCCAAGGCGAAGGCGGGGCGCACCGGCACCGACATCACACTCAAGGCGGTCGAGCTGGCCGGTGCGATCGGCTACTCGGAGCGGCTGCTGCTGGAGAAGTGGGGCCGGGACAGCAAGATCCTGGACATCTTCGAGGGCACGCAGCAGATCCAGCAGCTGATCGTGGCGCGCCGGGTGCTCGGGCTCACCAGCACCCAGCTGAAGTAGTCGACGGACCGACGAAACCGGCCCGGACCAGTACTGGTCCGGGCCGGTTCGCGTGCGGGGCCGGGACCCCCGATCCCGGCCCGCGCGCTCAGCGGGCGTTGGCGGTGCAGACCACGTCGACGATGTGCGCGCCGCTCAGCTGGGCCGAGCCGGTGGTGGCGAGCACCGCCGTCGGGGTGATCTGCGCGATCAGCTCGTAGGCGGCGCGCTCGGCCTCGGCCCGGTTCGGGCCGGAGGTCGCCGCGTAGCCGTCGTCGCTGGCGACCAGCGCGCCGCAGCCGTTCGCCCAGGCCGCGAGGACCTCGCAGTCGGCGACGCCGCACTGGTCGAGCGCGACGCTGTTGGCCTCGTCGAAGTTCGCGAGGTCGACGCTGACCCCGTAGTACAGCGAGCTGTTGCTCACCGCGATCGCCGCGTACTGCCCGGCGGCATGCGCCGCGCCCGCGCCGAACACGCTCCCCACCGCAAGGGCGCCCGCCGCAACGGCGAAGCCGACCTTACCCATGACCCTCATCGATTCATCCCTCTGTCGAAACATGTTCCAGGTCTGGAACCTGGTCATCATTCACGGTTCCGGCAAATCCGTCCAGACGAGACAAATCAGGGCCGTATGCGCGTGGAATCCCAGATAGGTGAACGGAATTCGGCTCGGCCGCAAACTCGCGGCTCCGGCGCCGCCGGCGAACTGGACGTGCGACCGGGAATCGACCACTTCGGCATCACCGCCGCTGGTTTGCCAGCCATGCTGGCTAATATCCAGACAGTGCTCGACCGAGTGATACCAGCTCCCTATCGTCCCAACGTAGACCCCACTATTCCCTTCTCGCGGGTGATGACGCACACTCTCATGATGCAGGGGAACACCGTGAGTCACGGATTGCCGTGGCATCGGCGATCAGAGGGCAACCACACCGCGGGGGCGGCGCGGCCGATCAGCGACGAGCTGCCGCCCGGCTTCACGACGGCACCGCCCGGCTTCCGGGCCCGTCCGGCCCGCTCCGGCGCGCTCGCGGTGCCGCTCGCGATCATCGGCGGGATTCTGCTGCTCTGGGGCGGGGCCTTCACCGTCGCCAGGATGGCGACCGACCCGGCCCCGCTGCCCACCGCCGAGGTGCGGGACGCGGCGCTGGCCTTCCAGGTCACCGAGATCGAGCCGCCGGTGAAATCGCTCGGCCCGGCCACCGCGACCGGCGAGTACCGGGTGCTCACCGTGGTGGTGCGGAACACCGGCGACCGGCCGCGCTCCTGCGCGGGCTGCGACCAGACGCTCGTCGACGACCTCGGCCGGGAATTCCCCGCCGCCGCGATCCCGAGTTCCGCGGTGCAGGCCGGTGACACCGTTACGGTGAAGGTCGCCTTCGACGTCCCGGTCGGCACCGTTCCCGCGGTGCTGGAGGTGCACGACTCGCAGTCGTCCGCCGGCGCGAAGGTCGATCTGCGCTAGACCAACCAGCGTTACCACGACTCTTCGAGGAGAACTGGGTATGCATCGAGTGGGTTCACTGCGTCGTCTCACCCTCGCCGTCGCCGCGCTCGCGGCAGGCGCGTTCACGCTCGCGGGGCCTGTGGCCTCCGCGCCCGAGGCGACGCCGGTGATCGATCCGATCGCCGCCGCGCAGCGGCTGCGCGCGGTGGCGACGGGCAATCCGGACGCCGTCGCGGCGCTCGACCGGCTGCTCGCCGACACCGCGGCGATCGCGAAGGCCGGCGAGGTGGCGCTGCCCGCGCAGCCGTTCCAGGTGCCCGCGCAGTCCGATATCGGGCGCGGCGACGGCGGCAGCCTCTACGGCAACGGCATCGCCTTCGGCTACGACGGCTTCCGCTTCGCCTTCTTCGGCGGGCCGGGGACCATCGCGCCGAACCAGAACGACGCCAGGCTCGAGGTGGTCTGGCTCAACCTGGCCACCGGCGAGAGCGGCACCAACCAGCTGACCGAGCACCAGGACATCCCGGTGGACACCACCATCCGCACCGCCAAGCTCAACACCGGCGCCGGCACCGTCGTCGCCGCCATCTACGGCTCGCTCTGGCACCGCTGGCCGATGCCGGTGAGCGCGGAGCACCCGGACGGCTTCGCCTACCAGCGCGGCAATGTCCTCATGCCGACCTTCGGAGCGGTGTACAACTGACCCGACGCGGCCGCCGCCCCCGCTGCTCGGGCACGGGGGCACCCGGGGTTACGCGCTGGTAGGTACCGCCGGTCCGGTTTGTCGGCTTTCCCTGTGATCTGCCGCACTCACACTGCTACGGTATGCGTTCGTAGAAGTCCGGTGGGTTCGCGCTTCGGGCACGAGGGCGAACCCCGCTTGTGGAGGTGTTCGCCCATGAAGTTGGCCCATGCGCTCGAGGTCGTCAAGGCGCTGGGGGTGCTGCGGCAGAACGGGGTCAGCAATCCCAAGGCGCCGGTGGAGACGCTGCGCACCATGCGGGAGTCGCAGATCTACGGTCCGCAGGCAACCCTGGTCCGGCACTCCGCCCGGATCGTGCCCGACCAGATCGCGCTGGTCGACGAGCGCGGCGAGCTCACCTACCGGGAGCTGGACGACCAGTCCACCGCGGTCGCGCGCGGCCTGGAGGCGGCGGGCATCACCCCGGGCACCGTGATCGCGGTGCTGGCCCGTGACCACCGCGGCCTGCTGCTCTCGATGATCGCGGCGGGCAAGCTCGGTGTCCGGATCGCGCTGATGAACACCGGTTTCGCCAAGCCGCAGTTCGCCGAGGTGTGCGAGCGCGAGAAGGTCAAGGCGGTGCTGCACGACAGCGAGTTCCTCGGCCTGCTCGACGCGCTCCCCCCGGAGCTGCCGCGCTACCTGACCTGGGTGGACGAGGGCACCGAGCTGCCCGCGGGCGCGCAGACCCTGGACGACCTGGTCGCCGCGAACTCCGCCGAGCCGCTCCCGGCGCCCCCGCGCCCCGGCGGCTTCATCATCCTGACCAGCGGCACCACCGGGCTGCCGAAGGGCGCGCCGCGCACCAAGGTCTCGCCGCTGGCGACCGCGCAGATCGTCGACCGGCTGCCGTTCGTGCAGCGCGGCACCATGGTGATCGTCTCGCCGATCTTCCACAGCACCGGCCTCGCCACCTGGCTGGTCGGCACCGCGCTGTCGAACAAGATCGTCGTGCGGCGCCGGTTCGACGCCGAGGGCACGCTGAAGGCGATCTCGGACAACAAGGCGAACATGCTGGTCGCGGTGCCGACCATGCTGCACCGCATGGCCGAGCTGCCCGCCGAGGTGCGCGCGAAGTACGACCTCTCCGCGCTCACCGGCATCGTGCTGGCCGGCTCCGCGCTCTCGCCGGAGCTGTGTGTGAAGGCCACCGAGGTGTTCGGCCCGGTGCTCTACAACCTGTACGGCTCCACCGAGTGCGCCGTCGCCACCGTCGCCCAGCCGGACGAGCTGGCGCTCGCGCCCGGCACCGTCGGCCGCCCGCCGATCACCTGCGAGGTGCGGCTCTACGACGACGAGGACAAGCAGGTGAGCGCGAAGAACACCACCGCGCGCATCTTCATCCGCAGCGGCGCGCCGTTCGAGGGCTACACCGACGGCCGCCACAAGCAGATCATCGACGGCTTCATGTCCAGCGGCGATGTCGGGCACTTCGACGAGCACGGCCTGCTCATGGTGGACGGCCGCGACGACGACATGATCGTCTCCGGCGGCGAGAACGTCTTCCCGCAGGAGGTGGAGAACCTGCTGCTGGAGCGGCCGGACATCTTCGACGTCGCGGTGGTCGGCGTGGACGACGTGGAGTTCGGCAAGCGGCTGCGCGCCTTCGTCGTCCCGGAGCCGGGGCAGAACCCGGACGCCGAGGAGATCAAGGCGTACGTGAAGAACAACCTCGCCAGGTACAAGGTGCCGCGCGAGGTGGTCTTCCTGGACGACCTGCCGCGCAACCCCACCGGCAAGCTGCTGCGCCGCGTCCTGGTGGAGTACGAAGTCAACGCCTGAGCCTTTTCCGCCGCCCGGCGCGTC
>NZ_JBHUXA010000035.1:0-65357 GCF_042669725.1 Nocardia sp. NPDC057227
GGTTGGGCCTGTGGCCCTCCACCCCGGGGGCCCGCCCCCCCGGGGGTTCGCGGCCCACTGTCGTCGACGGCCGGAAGCGGGGGAGGCCGCCGCCCGGGCCGAATGCGCGGCCGGAACCGCCGCCGGGCACGGGCAGCGCCGATCAGGCCTTGGCGACCGTGACGCTGTCCAGCACCACCGGGACGGCGGGGGCGCCGTCGCCACCACCGCCGATGACGCCCGCCGCGGCGATGCCGTTCAGCAGGTCGAGCCCGGCGGTGACGCGGCCGAACGGGGTGTAGCTCGGCGGCAGCTGGGAGTCGCGGTAGACCAGGAAGAACTGGCTCCCGTTGGTGCCGGGCCCGGCATTCGCCATGGCCACGGTGCCCGCCGGGTAGACGGCGCCTGCCAGGTTCTCGTCCGGGAACTTGTAGCCGGGGCCGCCGGTGCCGGAGGCGGTCGGGTCACCGCACTGCAGCACGAAGATGCCATCGGTGGTGAGCCGGTGGCAGGCGGTGTGGTCGAAGTACTTCTGCGCGGCGAGGAAGGCGAACGAGTTCACCGTGCGCGGCGCGGCGGCGGCGTCCAGCTCGAGGGTGAGCGGGCCGCAGGTGGTGTTCAGCGTCGCGACGTAGGCGGCCCGCTCGACGGTGAGCGGCGGCTCGGCCTGCCACTGCTGGCCGGTCGGGGTCGCGGGGCCGGGCAGGACGCAGAGCGCGGGGACGGGAATCGCGGTGGCGGGCGCGGCGCTGATCAGCGCGGCCAGCAGCGGCGCGGCCAGCAGGGCGGCGCGGAGTCGGGGTCGGCCCGGCGCGGGCCGGGGGGACGCGGGGGAAACGGGCGGCGGAACGCAGCTCACCGGGCGTGCTCGCTTTCGGGGTGTCGCGGGGTCGATCGATGCGGCCCGCATCTTGCCATCCCACCCGGTCGCGGCGCCGTGCTTCGCCGGGACCGGTGCCCGATCGCAGCGGTACGCTGCCGCCGTGCCCGCCGCATCCGGGATCCGGGGACACCGGAGGCGCTGGCCCGCCTCGGTGCTGCCGCCGGGCGGTAGGGTCGCCGACCATGAAGGTACAACTGCGCCACAGTCCAGCCTCCGCCGTCGCGCGGTGCTTCCTCGCCGGCGGCGAGCCCATGCGGGTGGAGAGCGGCGCCATGGTCGCGCACTCGGCGGGGGTCGCGCTGCAGGCCAAGGCCGAGGGCGGCATCCTGGCCGGGCTGAAGCGGTCGGTGCTGGCCGGCGAGTCGTTCTTCGTCTCCACCTTCACCGCGCCGCAGCAGGGCGGCTGGGTCGACGTGGCGCCCGCGCTCCCCGGTGACGTGCTGAACCTGCAGATCACCCAGGACCGGCCGTACTTCATCAGCCGCGGCGGCTGGATCGCGAACTCGCACGCGGTGCAGGTGGAGAGCAAGTGGGGCGGCTTCGCCAACCTCTTCGGCGGCGAGGGCGGCTTCGGGCTGCGCGCGCACGGCGACGGCGAGGTGGTGGTCGGCGTCTTCGGCGCCATCGACATCATCGACCTGCAGCCGGGCGAGCCGATCACCATCGACACCGGGCACGTCGTCGCCTACGACCTGGCGATGAGCTTCACCATCCGGCGCGCGGTCTCCGGGCGCTCGATCCAGTCGCTGAAGTCCGGCGAGGGCTTCGTCTTCGACTTCGTCGGGCCCGGCCGGGTGCTGCTGCAGACCCGCAACCCGGGCGCCTTCGCGGCCTGGGCCGGGTCGGTCAGCTCGGCGACCTGAGCAGGTCGTCCACCAGCAGCCTGGTGTCCGGGACGAAGGGCCAGGCCGGATCGGCGAGGTGTGCGCGGAGTTCGGCGTCGGTCCACCACCAGCCGTCGGCGACCTCCTCCGGCTGGTGCCGGATCGGGCCGTCCCAGTGCACCAGGTAGGCGAACAGGTGGCAGCGCATCGGCGCGCCCCGCCACCGCCCGTCCCAGGAGACCCTGGCCGCGGGGCGCGCCCCGACGCCGCCCGCGAGCACGATGCCGAGCTCCTCGGCCAGCTCCCGCTCGGCGGTGCGGGCCGGGGCCTCGCCCGGCCCGACCACGCCGCCCGCCAGGCAGTCGTGCATCCCCGCGAAGACCAGCTTGCTGTCGGTCCTGCGGTGCACGTAGACCCGGCGGCCGTCGCCCGAGCGCACCAGCACGCCCGCGCTGGCGTGCCACAGCCCCTCCCGGTAGACGGTGGCCCGCTCGGCGCTGCCGGTGGCCCGGCCCTCGGCGTCGTACACCGCGATCAGCTCGGCTCCCGCTCCATCAGCCACCGATCGAGGGTAGCCCGCGGTACGCGAGGAACTGCAGCGCCAGGGTGCAGGCGGCGTTGGTCGCCAGATACACCAGCACGATCACCGGAAGCAGCGCCGCACCGGCGAGCGCGGTGCCGGGCAGCACCCACAGGGTGAGCGGCCGCAGCCCGGGCAGGCTCGGCCGCCCCGCCCCGCGGCGCAGGGTCATCCGCGCGGTGACGTGCGCCGCGACCGCCGCGAGCAGCGCCAGCGGGACGGCGACGAGCGCGATCGTCAGCGGGGTGGCCGCGCCTGCGAGCGCCGCCGAGAGCGGGGCGCCGAACAGGTCGGCTTCAAGGAACGCGCGTACGTGGCCCGGGTCGAGCAGGTAGTTCGCGGTGGCGGCGTTCACCTCGGGGCTCAGCGGGTGCGCGGTACTGCCGAAGGGCAGCGCCGCCGCCGCGGTGCGGTCGAACGAGCGCAGCACGTGGAAGAGGCCGAGGAAGAGCAGCGCCTGCCCGAGCATCGGCAGGAAGCCGCCGAACAGCCGGACGTCGTGCTCGGCGTACAGGTTGCGCAGCTCGACGGATTGCCGCTGCGGGTCGGTGTGCGTGCGCCGGATCTTCTCCACCGCTGGTCGGAGCCGGTCCATGGTGACCGAGCGCATGGCCTGCTTGCGGACCACCGGGTAGAGCGCCGCGCGCACCGCGATCACCAGCAGTACCACCGCGGCGATCCAGGCGAGTGAGCTGCCGAGCAGGGCGGCGGTGGCGGTGTGGCCGGCCAGGAGCAGGGCGGACACGGGGAAATAGACGAAGTCGAGCATGGGGACACCCCTCACGAACACGTGCGCTGGGCGCACGGGCGGATTTCGGACGACAGCGAGCGCCGAGGGGCCGGGAAGACCGCTCAGGCGCGCGCGGCGCCGGGTGCCCGTGGCCGCGGACGACCGGGGGTGCCGGGGTTGCTCTGGCGCAGGAAGTCGCCGCGCCTGCGCTGCTGCGCGGCGGGCGGGGGGCCGGTGCGCGGAATCGGCAGCAGCAGGGTCCGGTCACCGCGGGTGACCAGCAGCGCCACCACCAGCGCGGCCGCCAGCACCGCCGCGACCTGTACCGCGGCCTGCGGAGCGGGCGAGTTCAGCCCGGCGGGCAGGACGAGTACGACCACCGCGGAGAGCGCCGCGAGAATCGCGGGCAGCGCACGGTGGTCGGAGAGCATGCGCACAGTGTACGGCGGCTCAGCGTTCGCCGGTGAGCGCGCGGTATCCGCTGTGCCACAACCACTCCACCGGACCGCGCGGGAAGCGCCGCAGCCACAGGTGCGCGCAGCCGAGCACCGCGAGCGCGACGGCCAGGTAGACCCCGACGGTGAACGGCACCCGCGCCGCGGGCTCGACCCGGGCCGCCAGCCCGAGCCCCCAGCCGTAGCAGAGCACCGAGGCCAGCAGGTTCTGCAGCAGGTAGCAGCTCAGCGCGGTGCGGCCCACCTCGGCCAGCCGCCTGCCCGCGAACCCCGGTTCGGGACGGCGCAGGTACAGCTCGGCGACCAGCGCCAGGATGCCGAGCGCCACCAGCGGCGCGGTGCCGTAGCGGGTGAGGAGCACCGCGTTCCCGCCGATCCCGATCCCGGCGATCAGGTCGATCGGCGCCGCGATCCCGAACCCGAGCAGCAGCAACCGGCGGCGCAGCGGCGCGCCCTCCGGCTCGAACACCCCCGCCCGGAAGAGCCGCGCGCCGAGCAGGAAGAGCGCGATCGAGAGCGGGAGTATGACGAGCGTCTCGGTGCGGAAGGCCGCCGCGTTCTGCAGCCGGAACGCCGCCAGCTCGAGGAACGAGCCGTCGGCGTACGGGTTCGCCGCGACGGTGCCCCGGCTGCCCGGCCCCGCGGCGACCAGCGCGACCGCGATCAGCGTGAGCAGCGCGAGGTGCGCCGCCACGGCCCCGAGCAGCCACCGGCGCCGCGCCCGCTCGCTCGTGGCCAGCAGGTACGCCACGATCAGCCCGGTCAGCGCGTACCCCGTGAGCACGTCGAACTCGGCCAGGAAGACGAAATTCACCAGGCCGTCCAGGAAGAGCAGCCCGGCCCGCACCGGATACCGGCCCGGCCAGCGCCGCCCGCCGCGCCGCGCGGAGCGCTGCTGGATGGCGAGCCCGATGCCGAACATGACGGTCAGCAGCCCGAGGAATTTGCCCTGGGTGAGCTGCTGGAGCACCCGCTCGGCCCAACCGGCGTCGCCGAGGCCGTGCAGGTAGCCGAGCAGCCCGTCCGGATCGGTGAAGATCCAGATATTGGTGCCGAGCGTCCCCAGGATCGCGATGCCGCGCAGCACGTCCAGCGCCACCAGGCGGTGCGCCGGGTTCGCGGCCGCGTGGCGCGGGGAATCCGTCTCCGTCATGGTTCTACCATCGCGCGCGGCGCGCCTCCCCCCATCCGCCGGAAGAACGACCCTCGGGATGACATCGGTCTCGGTCGCCTACGCTCGAAGGATGCAGCGCATTATCGGAATCGAGGTCGAGTACGGCATTTCGACCCCCACCGAGCCGTCGGCCAACCCGATCCTCACCTCCACCCAGGCCGTGCTGGCCTACGCGGCGGCGGCGGGTGTGCCCCGCGCCAAGCGCACGCGCTGGGACTACGAGGTGGAGTCGCCACTGCGGGACGCGCGCGGTTTCGACCTGAGCCGGATGAGCGGCCCGGCGCCGGTCATCGACGCCGACGAGGTCGGCGCGGCGAACATGATCCTGACCAACGGCGCCCGGCTCTACGTCGACCACGCGCACCCGGAGTTCTCCGCACCCGAGGTCGTCGACCCGCTGGACGCGGTGATCTGGGACAAGGCGGGGGAGCGGGTGATGGAGGCCGCCGCGCGGCACGCCTCCAGCGTTCCCGGCGCGCCGCGGCTGCAGCTGTACAAGAACAACGTGGACGGCAAGGGGGCCTCCTACGGCACCCACGAGAACTACCTGATGAGCCGGGCCACCCCGTTCAACCAGATCATCGTCGGGCTCACCCCGTTCTTCGTCTCCAGGCAGGTGATCACCGGCTCCGGGCGGGTCGGCATCGGCCAGTCCGGTGACCACGCCGGCTTCCAGCTGTCCCAGCGCTCCGACTACATCGAGGTCGAGGTCGGGCTGGAGACCACGCTCAAGCGCGGCATCATCAACACCCGCGACGAGCCGCACGCGGACGCCGACAAGTACCGCAGGCTGCACGTCATCATCGGCGACGCCAACCTGGCCGAGATGTCCACCTACCTCAAGGTCGGCACCACCGCACTGGTCCTGGACCTGATCGAGAGCGGCGCCGACCTCTCCGACCTGCAGCTGGCCCGCCCGGTCACCGCCGTGCACACCATCAGCCACGACCCGACGCTGCGCGCCACCGTCGCGCTGCAGGACGGCCGCGAGCTCACCGGCCTCGCGCTGCAGCGGATCTACCTGGACCGGGTCTCGGCCTTCGTGGAGCACACCGGCGACGACGACCCGCGGGTGCGCGACATCATCGAGAACTGGGCCATGGTGCTCGACCTGCTGGAGCGCGACCCGATGGAATGCGCCAACCTGCTGGACTGGCCGGCCAAGCTGCGGCTGCTGGAGGGCATGCGCAGCCGCGAGGGGCTCGGCTGGGCCGCGCCCAAGCTGCACCTGATGGACCTGCAGTACTCCGACGTCCGGCTGGACAAGGGGCTGTACAACCGGCTGGTGGCCCGCGGTTCGATGAAGCGCCTGGTCACCGAGCAGCAGGTGCTGGCGGCGATGACCGAGCCGCCCACCGACACCCGCGCCTACTTCCGCGGCGAGTGCCTGCGCCGGTTCGGCGCGGATATCGCCGCCGCGAGCTGGGATTCGGTGATCTTCGACCTGGGCGGCGACTCGCTGGTCCGAATCCCGACGCTGGAGCCGCGCCGCGGCACGAAAGCGCACGTCGGGAAGCTGCTCGACGGCGTCGAGACCGCCGCCGACCTGGTGGAGCAGCTCACCACGTAGGTAAAAGGTCCCTGCTGTCGGCGGGGCTGGGTAGTGTTGAGACACGCGCACGCACAGTGCGGAGGCGGCTACGGCCGTGACGAGGAAGAGGGAGGTCGGCTGCCATGGCACAAGAGCAGACCAAGCGCACCGGGGGCGGTGGCGACGACGACGGCCAGGACGGCGCCGAGGCCGCAGGCCAGGAGCGCCGCGAAAAGCTCGCGGAGGAGACCGACGACCTGCTGGACGAGATCGACGACGTGCTCGAGGAGAACGCCGAGGACTTCGTCCGCGCGTACGTGCAGAAGGGCGGCCAGTGACAGCAGGTGACCCGTCGCGCCTCACCCTGGGGTACGTGACTTCGTCGTTCACCGACCATCTGCGCGCGAACGCACCGGAGCTGCTGCCCGGCAACGGCTTCACCGCGTCCATCGGTGCCACCGGCATTGCCGGTGGCACCGGCGCGTCGGAGCTCGCCCCGCACGGCACCACCATCGTCGCGGTCAGCTTCCGCGGCGGCGTGCTCATCGCGGGCGACCGCCGGGCCACCATGGGCAACCTGCTGGCCAGCCGGGACATCGAGAAGGTGCACATCACCGACTCGTTCTCGGCGGCGGGCATCGCGGGCACCGCGGGGCTCGCGGTCGAGATGGTGCGCATCTTCGCCGTCGAGCTGGAGCACTACGAGAAGCTCGAGGGCGTCTCGCTCACCTTCGACGGCAAGGCCAACAAACTCTCCAAGATGGTGCGGGAGAATCTGCCCGCCGCCATGCAGGGGCTCGCGGTGGTGCCGATGCTGGTCGGCTTCGACGAGCACGCCACCAACGCCGACCGCGCGGGCCGCATCGTCTCCTACGACGTGGTCGGCGGGCGCAGCGAGGAGCGCTTCGGGTACGCCGCCGTCGGCTCCGGCTCCACCTTCGCCAAGTCGTCGCTGAAGAAGCTGTACGCCAAGGGCATCGACCAGACGCGGGCGCTGCGCATCGCGGTGGAGTCGCTCTTCGACGCCGCCGACGACGACACCGCCACCGGTGGGCCCGATCTCATCCGCGGGATCTTCCCGACCGCGGTCGTGATCGACGCCGAAGGCGCCGCCGAGGTGACCGAGGACCGTCTGGTCGAGATCACCCGGGCGATCGTGGCCGACCGGGAGGCCGCCGAGACGGTCGCCGGCCGGGCCGCGATCGAGGACGGGGCCGGCCGCAATGCCGGGGAAGGGAGCTCCGGGGCATGACCCTGCCGTACTACGCCTCCGCCGAGCAGATCGTCCGGGACAAGACCGAGCTGGCGCGCAAGGGCATCGCCCGCGGGCGCAGCGTGATCGTGCTGGTCTACGACAAGGGCGTGCTGTTCGTCGCGGAGAACCCCTCCGCCACGCTGCACAAGG
The DNA here is from genome assembly GCF_042669725.1 of Nocardia sp. NPDC057227. Classification (NCBI taxonomy): domain Bacteria; kingdom Bacillati; phylum Actinomycetota; class Actinomycetes; order Mycobacteriales; family Nocardiaceae; genus Nocardia; species Nocardia sp. NPDC057227. The sequence goes on from NZ_JBHUXA010000035.1 coordinate 7,562, forward strand.
TCAGCGAGCTGTACGACCGGATCGGCTTCGCGGCCGTCGGGCGGTACAACGAGTTCGAGAACCTGCGGCGGGCGGGCATCCTGCAGGCCGACGTCCGCGGGTACCAGTACGACCGGCGCGACGTCACCGGCCGGGCGCTGGCCAACGCCTACGCCCAGGCGCTCGGCACCATCTTCACCGACCAGCTCAAGCCGTACGAGGTCGAGCTCTGCGTTGCCGAGGTCGGCTACCCGGAGCAGCACCCGCAGTCGGTGCTCTACCGGGTCACCTTCGACGGCTCGATCGTCGACGAGCGCGAGTTCGTCGTCATGGGCGGTACCACGGAGCCGATCGTCAGCGCGCTCAAGGAGTCCTACCGGGCCGGGCTCGACCTGGCCGCCGCGGTCCGGGTCGCGGTGAACGCGCTGCAGGCCGGGCAGCCGGAGAGCGCCGACAAGGAGAAGCGGGTGCTCGGCGTCAGCTCGCTCGAGGTCGCCAGCCTCGAGCAGGCGCGGCCGCGCCGCACCTTCCGCCGGATCGCCGACGCCGCGCTGCAGGAACTGCTCTCCGCCACCGCGGAATCCGCCCCCGAGGGAGATCCGAAGCCCACCGAGGGCAACGGCTCCCCCTCCTGACGCACAGGGAACGCGCCACGGGCCGACGGCTCGCGGCGCGTTCCCTGGCGTCCGTCGCGAACCCCTTCCGCACCGGAAATTTTTCGTGTCCCGGGGGGCTCCCGGCGTTCTTTACCCGGCCCGAGCCGGGCATCGTTGCGAGAACGTAGGCAACGGGCTTCCGCCGACAGCCCCGCCACCGGCGTAAAGAGCTGTAATGTCGATGGAGTGCAGCGACGAATCATGGGGATCGAGACCGAGTTCGGTGTCACGTGCACCTTCCACGGTCACCGTCGGCTGTCCCCCGACGAGGTAGCCCGGTACCTGTTCCGCCGGGTGGTTTCCTGGGGCCGGAGTTCCAACGTGTTCCTCCGCAACGGCGCCCGGCTGTATCTCGACGTCGGGTCGCACCCGGAGTACGCCACCGCCGAGTGCGACAGCCTCGCCCAGCTGGTGACGCACGACCGGGCCGGCGAGCGGGTGCTGGAGGACCTGCTCATCGACGCCGAGCAGCGGCTCGCCGAGGAGGGCATCGGCGGTGACATCTACCTGTTCAAGAACAACACCGACTCCGCGGGCAACTCCTACGGCTGCCACGAGAACTTCCTCGTCGTACGCGCGGGCGAGTTCTCCCGGATCTCCGACGTGCTGCTCCCGTTCCTGGTCACCAGGCAGCTGATCTGCGGGGCGGGCAAGGTGCTGCAGACGCCGAAGGCGGCCACCTTCTGCCTGTCGCAGCGCGCCGAGCACATCTGGGAGGGCGTCTCCTCGGCGACCACCCGCTCGCGCCCGATCATCAACACCCGCGACGAGCCGCACGCCGACGCGGAGAAGTACCGGCGGCTGCATGTCATCGTCGGCGACTCGAACATGGCCGAGACCTCGACGATGCTGAAGGTCGGCACCGCCTCGCTGGTCCTCGAGATGATCGAGGCGGGCGTCTCCTTCCGTGACTTCGCGCTGGACAATCCGATTCGCGCCATCCGCGAGGTCAGCCACGACCTGACCGGCCGCCGCCCGGTGCGGCTGGCCGGCGGCAGGCAGGCCAGCGCGCTCGAGATCCAGCGCGAGTACTACGCCCGCGCCGTCGAGCACCTGCGCAACCGCGACCGCGACCCGCAGGTCGACCAGGTGGTCGACCTCTGGGGCCGCACCCTGGACGCGGTGGAGGCGCAGGATTTCGCCAAGGTCGACACCGAGATCGACTGGGTGATCAAGCGCAAGCTCTTCCAGCGCTACCAGGACCGCTACAGCATGGAGCTCTCCGACCCCAAGATCGCCCAGCTGGACCTCGCCTACCACGACATCAAGCGCGGCCGCGGCGTCTTCGACCTGCTGCAGCGCAAGGGGCTGGCCAAGCGGGTCACCGAGGACGAGGCGGTGGACGCCGCGGTGGAGACCCCGCCGCAGACCACCCGGGCCAAGCTGCGCGGCGATTTCATCACCGCCGCCCAGGAGGCCGGGCGCGACTTCACCGTCGACTGGGTGCACCTCAAGCTGAACGACCAGGCCCAGCGCACCGTGCTGTGCAAGGATCCGTTCCGCTCGGTGGACGAGCGCGTGGATCGGCTCATCGCATCCATGTGACGGCCGTCCATTACCCTCTATCGGGTGGCGATATCCAAGGTCGAACGGCTGATGAATCTGGTCATCGCGCTGCTGTCGACCAGGCAGTTCCTCACCGCCGAGCGGATCAGGACGAGCGTCGCCGGGTACGAGGACTCGGCCAGCGACGAAGCGTTCAGCCGGATGTTCGAGCGGGACAAGAACGAGCTGCGCGATCTCGGCATCCCGCTGGAGGTCGGGCCGGTCGGCCGGTTCACCTCGGTGGAGGGGTACCGGATCAACCGGGACGCCTACGAGCTGCCGGAGATCGACCTCACCAGTGAGGAGGCGGCGGCCGTCGCGGTCGCCGTACAGATGTGGGAGTCGCCGGAGCTGGCCGCCGCGGCGGAGGGCGCGCTGCTCAAGCTGCGCGCCGCGGGCGTGCACGTCGAGACCGACGCCGCCATCGCCTCGGTGCCCGCCGTCCCCGCCCGCACCCGCGGCTCGGAGCCGGTGCTGAACAAGCTGCTCGCCGCGGTGGACGCCGGGCGCGCGGTGCGCTTCGAGCACCGGGCCCGGTTCAACGCCCCCTTTCTCATGCGCGACGTCGAGCCGTGGGGCGTCGTCACCCATCGGGGCCGCTGGTACCTGGTCGGGCACGACCTCGACCGGGACGCCGTCCGCACCTTCCGGCTCTCCCGGATCGGCGACGACATCACCGCGTACGGCCCGGAGAACACGGTGCGCAAGCCGGACGGCGTCGACCTGCGCGAGGTGGTCGGCCGGGTCACCGAGGATTCCCCGGTGGTCGGCACCGCCACCGTGTGGGTGGCCGACGGCCGCGGCCGCGAGCTGCGCAGGCGCGGCACGGTGACCGGGACGAAGGAATTCGCCGGCCGCTCCGGCGAGGTGGTGGAGCTGCCGGTGCGCTCCCTGGGCTGGCTGGCCAGGCTGATCACCGGGCTCGGCGCGGACGCGCTGGTCATCGGGCCGGAGGAGCTGCGCGCCGATGTGGTCGCCCGGCTCCGCTCGGTCCTCGACCGCACCGAGGTGGCGCTGTGACCAGCAGGCTCTCCGTGCGGCTCGCCCGGCTGCTGAACATGGTGCCGTACCTGATCGCCAACCCCGGGATCAGCGCGGCCGAGGCCGCCGCCGACCTCGGCGTCACCACCAAGCAGCTGATGAGCGACCTGAACCAGCTCTGGATGTGCGGGCTGCCCGGCTACGGCCCCGGCGACCTGATCGACCTCTCCTTCTCCGAGGAGAGCATCGAGGTCACCTTCTCCGCCGGCATGGACCGCCCGCTGCGGCTGACCTCCACCGAGGCGACCGCGCTGCTGGTGGCGCTGCGTTCGATCGTGGACATGCCCGGCATGGTCGACCCGAGCGCCGCCTACGCCGCCATCGCCAAGCTGGAGGCGGCGATCACCGGCGCCGCGCCCGCGCCCTCGGTGCTGCCCGGCGCCGAGCCGCCGGTGGAGCCGCCCGAGGTCGCCACCGTGCGCGCCGCGCTGGCCGACGGGCGCGCGCTGCGGCTGGTCTACTACTCGGCCAGCCGGGACGAGGTCGCCGAGCGGGTGGTCGACCCGATCCGGATCGTGCTGGTGGACGACAACAGCTACCTGCAGGCCTGGTGCAGGCAGGCCGAGGGGGTGCGGCTGTTCCGGTTCGACCGGATCGAGGCCGCCGTCGAGCTCGACGAACCCGCCGCGCCGCCGCGCGACGCGACCGACCGGGCCGCGGGGCTCGACCTCTTCCAGGACGACCCGTCGGTGCCGCTGGCCCGGCTGCTGATCCGCGCCGAGCACGCGTGGGTGCTCGACCAGTACCCGATGCACCGGGTGCGCACGAACCCGGACGGCGGGCTGGAGGCCACCATGCGCTTCGCCACCCTGGACTGGATGGCGCGGCTGCTGCTCGGCTTCGGCTCCGGGGTGACCGCGCTCGGGCCGCCCGAACTGGTCGCCGCGGTGCGCGAGCGCTCGACCGCCGCGCTCGCCGCGTACGCCGAGGCGGGGCTGACCGAATCGCCGATCTGATGGCGGTCGCCTGCAAATGCTGACCGCAACACGCGGTCTCGAGTATCCGGGTCCGGTAGCATCGGACCTACCACAGCTTCGGGAGGTAGAACAATGGGCAGTCTGAGCATTTGGCACTGGCTGATCATCGCCGCGCTCTTCGTGATGTTCTTCGGTGCGAAGCGGCTGCCCGATGCCGCCCGCGGCCTCGGCCGCTCGCTGCGCATCTTCAAGAGCGAGGTCAGCCAGATGCAGAACGAGAGCGGGAACCAGCAGGCGGCGCCGCAGCAGCAGGCCGCCGAGCCGACGCAGCAGCTGCCCGCCGCCGCGCCGCAGCCTGCGCCGGTCACCGAGCCGACGACGCAGTCCAAGTCGCTCTGACCGGGCGAAGGCGCGCCCGCACCACTCCGCATCCACGACGCAGCCGGCAGGTGCCGCGCCGCGCGACCGGCCAGGGGCCTCACCGATCATGCGAATCCCGTTCGATCCGCGGCGCAGCCGGCGCCGGACGAACCCCGACGGCACCATGTCGTTGGTCGAGCACCTCCACGAACTGCGCAGCCGCATGCTCAAGGCGATCGCGGCCGTCGCACTCGGCACCGTCATCGGCTTCCTCTGGTACTCGCACTCCTTCTTCGGGCTGGAGAGCCTGGGCGAGCTGCTGCGCGGCCCCTACTGCTCGCTGCCGCCGGAGGCGCGCGCCGCGCTGACCCAGGACGGCGCCTGCCGGCTCCTCGCCACCGCGCCGTTCGAGCAGTTCATGCTGCGGCTCAAGGTCGGCATGACGGCGGGCATCGTGCTCTCCGCGCCGATCTGGCTGTACCAGATCTGGGCCTTCATCACCCCGGGGCTGTACGCCAAGGAGCGGCGCTACGCGGTGAGCTTCGTCGTCACCGGCACCCTGCTCTTCGTGACCGGCGCGGTGCTGGCCTATGTGGTCGTCGCGCACGCCCTGAGCTTCCTGCTCACCATCGGCGACAATGTGCAGATCACCGCGCTGAGCGGCTCGCAGTACTTCGGCTTCATCATCCAGCTGCTGGTGATCTTCGGTGTCAGCTTCGAGTTCCCGCTGCTGATCATCGGGCTGAACCTGGTCGGCGTGCTCAGCTACGTCAAGCTCAAGGCCTGGCGGCGCGGCATCGTCTTCGGGCTCTTCGTCTTCGCCGCCATCGTCACCCCGCAGGACCCGTTCTCCATGCTCGCGCTGGCGCTGGCGCTGACGGTGCTCTTCGAGGTCGCGGTGCAGATCTCCCGGTTCAACGACGGCCGCAGGGCCCGCCGCGACAGCGCGGAGGGGCTCGGCGCGCTCGACGACGAGGAGGCCTCGTCCATCGACGGGCCGTCCGGCGTCGACGCCGCGGCCCCGGTCACGAAGGCCGGAAAAACTCCGCGCTCGGTGTCGGACTACTCCGATACGCTCTGAGGAGTGACACACGATCGGTCGCTGACAGGCGAATTGGCACGCTTCGCCGCTCACCTCTCCTTCGCGCTCGACCCCTTCCAGCGGGATGCCTGCGCCGCCCTGGAGGCGGGGCACGGCGTGCTCGTCTGCGCGCCGACCGGCGCGGGCAAGACCGTGGTCGGCGAGTTCGCCGTCCACCTCGCGCTCGCCTCCGGCGGCAAGTGCTTCTACACCACGCCGATCAAGGCGCTCTCCAACCAGAAGTTCGCCGACCTGGTGCAGCGGCACGGCCGCGAGAGCGTCGGGCTGCTCACCGGCGACCAGTCGGTGAACCCGACCGCCCCGGTGCTGGTGATGACCACCGAGGTGCTGCGCAACATGCTCTACGCCTCCTCCGACGCGTTGCGCGGGCTCTCCTACGTCGTGATGGACGAGGTGCACTACCTGGCCGACCGGTTCCGCGGCGCGGTCTGGGAGGAGGTCATCCTGCACCTGCCCCAGGAGGTCAGGCTGGTCAGCCTCTCCGCGACGGTGAGCAACGCCGAGGAGTTCGGCGCCTGGATGGAGACGGTGCGCGGCGACACCGCCGTCGTCGTCGACGAGAACCGGCCGGTCCCGCTCTGGCAGCACGTGATGGTCGGGCGCAGGCTCTTCGACCTGTTCGACACCTCGTCCAGCGAGCAGAAGATCATCGTGGACGAGGATCTGGTGCGCTACATCCGGCAGCGGGAGAGCACGGACCGGATGAACAACTGGGGCGCCCCGCGCGGCCGCGGCGGCGGGCAGCGCCGCGACTTCCGCCCGCTGCCGCGCCCCGAGGTGCTGGCCCAGCTGGACGAGGAGGGGCTGCTCCCGGCGATCACCTTCATCTTCAGCCGGGCAGGCTGCGACGGCGCGCTGACGCAGTGCGTGCGCTCCCGGCTCGACCTCGGCCGCCAGGACGAGCTCGAGGAGGTCGACCGGATCATCGAGCGGCACACCGGCGACCTGCCGCGCGGCGACCTGGAGGTGCTCGGGTACTGGGAGTGGCGCGAGGCGCTGCACCGCGGGCTCGCCGCGCACCACGCCGGCATGCTGCCCGCCTTCCGGCACACCGTCGAGGAGCTGTTCGTGCGCGGCCTGGTGCGCGCGGTGTTCGCCACCGAGACGCTGGCGCTCGGCATCAACATGCCCGCCCGCACCGTGGTGCTGGAGCGGCTGGTCAAGTTCAACGGCGAGAGCCACGCCGAGCTCACCCCCGGCGAGTACACCCAGCTCACCGGCCGGGCCGGGCGGCGCGGCATCGACGTCGAGGGGCACGCGGTGGTGCTCTGGCAGCCGCAGGTCGACGCCAGCGCGGTGGCCGGGCTCGCCTCCACCCGCACCTACCCGCTGCGCAGCTCGTTCCGGCCGGGCTACAACATGTCGATCAACCTGATCGACCGGATGGGCGCGGCGGAATCGCGCGAGCTGCTGGAGCGGTCGTTCGCGCAGTTCCAGGCCGACCGCTCGGTGGTCGGGCTGGTCCGCGGCATCGAGCGCAACCAGGGGCAGCTCGCCAAGCTGCGCGACCAGCTCGGCGGCGCGGGCGGCGGCATGCTCGAGTACATCCAGCTGCGCGAGCGGATCACGCAGCGCGAGCGGCAGCTCAACCAGCAGCGCAGGGCCGACCGCCGCGGCGCCGCCGCGGACGCGCTCGTCGCGCTGCAGCGGGGTGACGTGGTCGCCATTCCCGCCGGGCGCAGGGCCGGGCTCGCGGTGATCCTGGAGCCGGACGCCACCCCGGGCGACCCGCGCCCGCTGGTGCTCACCGAGGACAAGTGGGCGGGGCGGGTCTCGGTCGCCGACTTCCCGACCCCCGCCGAGGCGCTCGGCCGGATGCGGCTGCCGCGCCGGGTCGACCACCGCACCGCGCGGGCCCGCCGGGACCTGGCGTCGGCGCTGCGCAGCACCGGCATCGCCACGCCGGGCCGGGGCAGGCGCAACGGCAACCGGGCCGACGCCGCCGACGACCGCGAGCTCGCCACCCTGCGCCGCACGCTGCGCGCGCACCCGGCGCACCACCGCCCGGACCGCGAGCAGCTGTGCCGGGTGGGGGAGCGGTACAGCCGGCTGGAGCGGGAGACCGAGTCCATGCGGCAGCAGGTCGCCGCCACCACCAACTCGCTGGCCCGCACCTTCGACCGGATCGTCGGTTTGCTGGCGGAACGCGGATACGTCGCCGACGGCGAGGTGACCGCGGACGGCAGGCGGCTGGCCCGGATCTACACCGAGAGCGACCTGCTGGTCTCGGAGTGCCTGCGGCAGGGCAGCTGGCGCGGGCTCGGCCCGGCCGAGCTGGCCGCGGTGGTCTCCGCGCTGGTGTACGAATCGCGGCAGGAGGTCGGGCTGATCGGGGCGGCCGGGCCCACCCAGCCGATCCGGCGGGCGCTGAACGCCACGCTCGCCGTCTGGACCGAGCTGCGCGCCGACGAGGCCGCGCACCGGCTCGCCCCCACCCGCGAGCCGGACCCCGGTTTCGTCGGCACCGTCTACCTCTGGGCGCGCGGCGACGGGCTGGCCGACGCGTTGCTGGCCGGTGGCGAGCAGAGCTCGCCGCTCTCCGCCGGTGATTTCGTGCGCTGGTGCAGGCAGGTGATCGATCTGCTCGACCAGATCCACGGCACCGCCGACGACGTCGAGCTGGCGGCGACCGCGGCCAAGGCCGTGCGGGCCATCCGGCGGGGTGTCGTCGCCGTGGACGCCGCGTGACCGAACCGTGTGTGATTTGATTTCCTCGCGTACCGACCGTGTACGCAGCCGTCGCCATGCGACGGGTCGCGCACGGGGGGCTACCGTGTGTACAACGATGCGAGTGGAGGCAACTGGATGAGCGGCCCGTACGGACCGAGCGGCCCCGACCAGGGACGCAACGATCCCACCCAGCAGTGGGGTGGACAGCAACCGGTGAGCGGCGCGCAGCCGACGCAGCAGTGGACCGGTCAGCCTCCCTCGCAGGCCCAGCCGACCCAGCAGTGGGGCGGGGGTGACCAGTCGCAGCAACCGCAGCAGCAGTGGGGGCAGTCGCAGCCGCAGTGGGGGCAGCAGCCGCAGCAGTCCCAGCCGTGGGGCCAGCAGCAGCCGCAGCAGTCCCAGCCGCAGTGGCAGCAGCCGCAGCCGGGGCAGCCCCAGCAGCCGTGGGGGCAGCAGCCGCAGCAGCAATGGGGGCAGCCCCAGCAGCCGCAGCAGGGTGGCAAGGGCAAGGGGCTGCTGATCGGGCTCGTCGTCGGCGGGCTCGTCGTCGTCGGGCTGATCGTCGCGCTCGTCCTCGCCGTCACCGCGACCGACAAGCTGGACCAGGCCGCCGTGCAGGACGGCGTCGAGAAGGTGCTCGGCGATTCCTACGGCATCCAGGATGTCGGCTCGGTCTCCTGCCCCTCCGGGCAGAAGGTCGAGGTGGACGCGGTCTTCCAGTGCACCGTCGACGTCAGCGGTGAGCAGAAGACGGTCCAGGTGAAGATCACCAGGGACGACGGGACCTACGAGGTCGGCCGCCCCAGCTGAGATCGGTCCCGGCGGGTTCCGCCGGGTGGTTCCGGGCGGCGCCGACGAGGGGCGTCGCCCGGTTCGTCGTGTCCGGGGTGCGCAGTCGCGCCGGAGCGGGCGCGCCGGTGGGCGCCGCGGGTCAGCCCGCGTGTGCTGCGGCCAGGGCTTTGATCAGTCGCTCGATCGGGCTCTCCGCGTTGTACTTCGCGGCGAGTTCGCGCAGCCGCTCCGGGTCCGCCGGCTCGGCGGGGAGGGCGTCGTCCTTGGAGAGCGCGACGTCGGCGTCCCGGACCACCCGCACCACCGGGGCCGCGGCGGTCAGGTAGTCGGCGGCGGCGCGGAGTTTCGCGCGGACCCCCGCAGCCAGGTCGGCCGCCGGATCCTCGACCGCGGCGCGCAGCGCCTCCAGCGAGCCGAAGCGCTGGATGAGCGTGGCCGCCGACTTGTCGCCGATTCCGGCGACGCCGGGCAGCCCGTCCGAGGCGTCGCCGCGCAGCGTCGCCATGTCCGCGTAGGCCGGGCCCGCGTTCGGCACCGGCACCCCGTACCTCGCCGCCACCTCGGCAGGCCCGAACAGCTCCGCCTTGGCCAGCCCGCGCCCGGCGTAGAGCACCCGGACCCGCGGCTCCGGCTCGTCGCGCACCAGCTGCAGCAGGTCGCGGTCGCCGCTCACCACCACCACCGGGTCGGTGCGCTCCCGGTCGGCGAGCGTGCCGAGCACGTCGTCGGCCTCCAGCCCATCGGCGCCGCCGGTCGCGATCCCGGCCGCAGCCAGCACCTCCAGGATCATCTCCACCTGCGGGGTCAGCTTGTCCGGCACCGCCTCGGTGCCGGGCGGCGCGGCGGTGTCCAGCCGGTGCGCCTTGTAGCTCGGCACCAGCTCGACCCGGTAGGCCGGGCGCCAGTCCAGGTCGAGCGCGACCACCAGCCGGCTCGGGGTGTGCTTGGTGACCAGCGAGGCCACCATGTCGGTGAAGCCGCGCACCGCGTTCACCGAGCGGCCGTCGGGCGCGGTCAGCTTGTCCGGGATGGCGTGGAACGCGCGGAACCACAGGCTCGCGCCGTCGAGCAGCAGCAGGGGCCGTTCGGGATCGCTCACGGGCCGAAGGGTACCCGGCATCCCCGACACCGGGAGGTGACGCCGCGCGGGCCGCCCGCACCGGGGCGAGGATCGAGTACGGCCGCGCGGCTCCATTCGGCGCTTGCACGGCGGGCGTTGCACGCGGGGCGGCCGGGTGCCGGGTACGGTCGTTCCATGAGCGAGGAGACGCGGTTCGCGGCGGATGTCTACGGCGACCGGCTCGAGCGGGCGGTCGCGGCCATGCGCGCCGCGCACCTGGACGCCCTGCTGGTCACCCCCGGCCCCGACCTGCGGTACCTGCTCGGGTCGGCGGCGCAGTCGTTCGAGCGGCTCACCTGCCTGGTGATCAATGCCGACGGCGCCACCCCCGCGGTGGTCGTGCCCAAGCTGGAGCTGGCCTCGCTGCACGGATCCGCGGTCTCCGATCTCGGACTGCGCGTGCTCGACTGGGTGGACGGCACCGACCCGTACAAGCTGGTCCGCTCCGCGCTGCACGCCGGGTCGCGGGTCGCGGTGGCCGACGCCATGCCCGCGCTGCACCTGATCCCGCTGGCCGAGTCGTTCTCCGGGCTGCCGGTCTCGGCCACCCCGGTGCTGCGCGAACTGCGGATGATCAAGGACGAGGCGGAGATCGAGGCGCTGCGCCGGGCGGGCGCCGCCATCGACCGGGTGCACGCCCGGATGGGCGACTTCCTGATGGCGGGGCGCACCGAGGCGCAGGTCGCCGCGGACATCGATCGCGCCATCCAGGAGGAGGGGCACACCGAGGCCGCCTTCATCATCGTCGGCAGCGGCCCGCACGGCGCCGACCCGCACCACGAGGTCTCCAACCGGGTGATCCAGCGCGGCGACGTGGTGGTCATCGATATCGGCGGGCCGGTGGAGCCCGGCTACTACTCCGACAGCACCCGCACCTACGTGCTCGGCGAGCCGCGGGCCGGGGTCGCGAAGCGGATCGCGGAGCTGGAGCGGGCGCAGGCGGCCGCGGTCGCCGCGGTGCGGCCGGGGGTGCGCGCCGAAGCGGTGGACGCCGCCGCGCGGGCCCCGCTCACCGACGCCGGGTACGGCGACGCCTTCGTGCACCGCACCGGGCACGGGATCGGGCTCTCGGTGCACGAGGAGCCCTACATCGTGGCGGGCAACGACCTCGAGCTGCGTGCGGGGATGGCGTTCAGCGTGGAGCCGGGGATCTACTTCCCCGGGGAGTGGGGCGCCCGGATCGAGGACATCGTCGTGGTGACCGAGGACGGGTGCGAGTCGGTGAACCAGCAGCCGCACGGTCTGACCGTGCTCTGAGCCCCTATCGGTCGCGCAGGGTGCGGCTGGAAAGAACTTTCGCCACCCGGATGACGAGGACCACGCGGGTCGGGTTCTCCCGGGGGACCCGGTAGCGGGCGGCGTAGCGCTGCTCGGCGTCGGCGACGCTCGCCGGGTCGTCCAGCACCTCGGCCGGACCCTCCAGGGTGAGCCAGCGCGGGCCGTCGACCTGGCTCACCGCGGCGTAGCCGGAGCGGCGCGCGTTGCGCACCTTCACCGAGCCGTTGTCGGTGATCACCCGGGCCAGCCCGGCCGCCGGATCCCAGGTGAAGCCGACCGCGGTCACCTGCGGGGTGCCGTCGGCACGGAGCGTGGTGAGCGTGGCCAGGTGCCGCTCGGTGACGAATTCGCTGGCGGCGGGGGAGAGCTGCGTGATGCCGGTCGTCATGGCACGACCGTAGCCGGGGCGCGCTCCGGCGCCGCGCCCGGTGCCTGACAGGATGGGCGCATGGGAGAAGGAACCGTGCTGGTGCTCGGGGGACGCAGCGAGATCGGGCTCGAGGTGGCGGAGCGGCTCGCGCCCGGCCGCACCGTGCTGCTCGCCGCGCGGCGCAGCGCCGAGCTGGCCGCCGAGGCCGCGCGGGTGACCGCGGCCGGTGCCGTCGCCGTGCATGCGATCGAGTTCGACGCCGACGACATCGCGAGCCACCCGGCGCTGCTGGAGAAGGCCGCCGCCGAGCACGGGCCGATCGGGGTCGCGGTGCTCGCCTTCGGCGTCCTCGGCGATCAGGCCCGCGCGGAGCGGGATCCGGCGCACGCGGTCGCCGTCGTGCACACCGACTTCGTCGCGCAGGTCTCGGTGCTCACCACGCTGGCGAATCTCCTGCGGGCGCAGGGGTCGGGGCAGCTCGTCGTCTTCTCCTCGATCGCCGGGGCGCGGGTGCGCCGGGCGAACTACGTCTACGGCTCGGCCAAGGCCGGGCTGGACGGTTTCGCCTCCGGGCTCGGGGACGCGCTGCACGGGACCGGGGTGCGGCTGCTGCTGGTGCGGCCCGGATTCGTGATCGGGCGGATGACCGAGGGGATGAGTCCGGCGCCGTTCTCCAGCACGCCCGCCCAGGTCGCGGCGGCCGTCGTGCGCGCGCTGCACCGGGGGAAGGCGCGGGTCTGGGTGCCGTTCGCACTGCGGCCGATCATCGCCGGGACGCGGCTGCTGCCGCAGGCGGTGTGGCGGCGGATGCCGCGGTGAGAGCCGAGCCGCTCGTCGCGGATGGGCACGGCATGCGCGAACCGGCGTGGCGCGGCGCGCCCATTCTCGTCGCCGGGATCGGTGCGGACGGCTGGGCGGGGATCGTGCCCGGTGTGCGCGCCGAACTCGCGGAGTGCGCGGTGCTGTTCGGTTCCGCCAGGCAGCTCGATCTGGTGCCCGCCGACGAGGTGTCCGCGCGGCGGATCGCGTGGCCGTCGCCGCTGGTTCCGGCGCTGCCGGGGCTGCTCGCGGAGTACGCGGGGGAGCGGGTCGCGGTGCTGGCGAGCGGTGACCCCATGTTCTTCGGGATCGGCAGCACGCTCGCCGGGCTGTTCGGGCCCGCGGCGCTGCGGGTGCGGCCGCAGCCCTCGTCGGTGGCGCTGGCCTGTGCCCGGCTCGGCTGGGCGGCGCAGGAGGTCCCGGTGCTGAGCGCGGTCGGGCGGCCGGTCGAGACGGTGCTGCCCGAGCTCACCGACGGCCGCCGGATCCTGGTGCTCAGCGCCGACGGCACCACCCCGGGAATCCTCGCGGAGCTGCTGCGCGACAACCACTTCGGCGGGTCGAGGCTGACCGTGCTCGAGCAGCTCGGCGGCCCCGCCGAACACCTGCGCACCGGCACCGCCGCCGACTGGCCGCACCCCGCGTGCGACCCGCTCAATATCGTCGCCGTCGAAGCCGTGGCCGACGCCGACGCACTCCGGCTGACCCGCACCCCCGGCCTCCCGGACGCCGTCTACGGCGGCGACGGCCAGTTCACCAAGGCCGAGATCCGCGCGCTCACCCTGGCCGCGCTGGCCCCGGCCCCCGGCGAGCTGCTCTGGGATGTCGGCGGCGGCTCCGGCACCATCGCCATCGAGTGGTGCCGCACCCACCCGAGCTGCCGCGCGGTCACCTTCGAGCAGCGCGCCGACCGCCGCGAGCGGATCACCGCCAATGCCCGCGCGCTCGGCGTCCCCGGCATCGCCGTGCGCGGCGCCGCCCCGGATTTCCAGCCGTGGGACGGGACACCGGACGCCGTTTTCGTCGGTGGCGGAATCACCCAACCCGGGTTGCTGGAGGCGTGCTGGGCCGCGCTGCCGACCGGTGGCCGCCTGGTCGCGGCCGCGGTCACCGCCGAGTCCGAGGCCCTGCTCCTGGCGAACTCGCAGCGGTACGGCGGTACCCTGCGCCGCTACCAGGTGTATCGGGGCACGCCGCTCGGCGGGTTCACCACGTGGTCGCCACAGCTGCCGGTGACGCACTGGACGGTCCGGAAAACCGGCGAATTACCAGCGGGATCCTGAAACACGGCGGTGCGAAGGGGTAGGGTCGGGCCCGAGTTCCGGCCACCCGGAAACCGGATTTCCTGATGGGGAGACAGATGAAGTACAGCAAGTTCGCCGCCACCGCGCTGCTCGCGGCCGCCGCCACCGGCATCGCCTCCGGCACCGGCTACGCGGCCCCGGTCCCCGCCGCACCCGCCGAGCAGCAGCAGGCCACCTCGCCCTCGGTGCAGGGCCAGGACAAGGGCGTCGACTACGCCGTCGCGCTCGCCGACGCGGGTAAGTCGATCGTCACCACGGTCACCGGCGGCGCGTTCAGCCTGGACGCCGACAAGGGCTCGGTCACCCTGACCAACGCGGCGGGCGAGGTCGTCACCACGATCCCGCTGAGCGGCAAGGCGCAGGACAAGGACGTGGCCATCGGCGCCGCGGTCTCCGCGGACGGCACCGCCCTCACGCTGACCCCGGTCGCCGGTTCGGTCGGCGGCATCAAGGACATCTCCTCGCAGGACTGGTTCTTCGCCGAGCTGCAGCGCGCCTCGCTCGGTGCCGCCGTCGGCGCCGTCATCGGCGCCCTGCTCGGCCTGGTCGGCATCGTCACCGTCATCCCGGGCGCCGTGATCGGCGGCGTCATCGGCCTGCTCGTGGCCGGCGGCCCGTCCCTGCTGAACGCGGGCGCCGCCTACTTCAGCGGCCAGCCCTGACCCGGGTTCTGATCCTGGGCGGAACCGCCGAAGCGCGGAGCCTCGCCTCCAACGCGGCCGGCGAGCAGGGACTCGATATCGTGTCCTCGCTCGCCGGCCGCGTTCGTGCGCCCGTCCTGCCCGAGGGGGAGGTGCGGGTCGGGGGGTTCGGCGGGGTCGCGGGGTTGCGGGAGTACCTGCGCGACAACGCGATCGACGTACTGGTCGATGCCACGCACCCGTTCGCCGCCGTGATGAGCTCCAACGCCGCCGCGGCGGCTGCCGCGGCGGGGCTCCCGCTGCTGCACCTGCGTCGCCCCGGCTGGGTTGCCGCGCGGGGTGATTCGTGGACCCGCGTGCCCTCGCTGCCCGACGCCGCCGCCGGGCTGCGCGGCCGGGTCTTCCTGACCATCGGCAGGCAGGGCGTCTCCGCCTTCGCCGGTGTCGCGGAGGCGTGGTTCCTGATCCGCGCCATCGACCCGCCTGACCCGCCGCTGCCCGCCGCGCACGAAATCCTGCTCGCGCGTGGGCCGTTCGCCGTCGACGACGAGATCGAGCTGCTGCGTGCGCACCGGATCGATGTGCTGGTCACCAAGGACAGCGGCGGGCCGGATACCGAGGCCAAGCTGATCGCCGCCCGCGAGCTGGGGGTCCCGGTGATCGTGGTCGACCGGCCCCCGCTGCCCGCCGGTGGCGCGCCGGTCGTCGCCGACGTGGACGAGGCGATGGAGTGGCTCCGGGGGCGGTGATGTCACCCCGGCGGGCGGCCGTCCAGGATCGCGGTCAGATCGTCGAACCAGCCGAGTACCGCGCGCTCGTAGCGGATGCCGAACTCCAGCGTCGCGCGCTGGTAGCGGGCCTGCGGCGGGCAGTCCTCGGCGAGGTAGCCGTCCAGGCGTCGCTGGTGCACCGTGCGGTTCGCGGCGACGATGCGGTCCACGTGCGAGCGGTCCAGGTGTTCGCCGAAGGAGAGGGTGAGCAGCAGCGGGACGCGGATGGTCTCGGTGCCTGGGTCGCGGGCGATCCACTCGCCGAAGGCGGCCTTGCCCGCCTCGGTGATGCGGTACGGGGTGCGCTCGCGGGCGCCCGCCTCGCCCTTCTCGACCAGGCCCGCGGCGTCCATGGCGGCGAGTTCGCGGTAGACCTGGCTCTGGGTGACGGTCCAGAAGTCGCCGATCCGCTGCTGGGCCTCGGTCACCAGGTCCCAGCCGGAGCGCGGGCCCTCGTGCAGGAAACCGAGCAGCGAGGCCGCGGTCGCGTTCAGCGGTTTGGGCTTGGGTTCGGTCATGCTGCGCACCTTCCTTTGTGGAATATTAGCGCGGCAGGGCGGCGTAGCGGCGCGAGGTGAAGACCCGCCTGCCGTGCACCGCGGTGGTGGAGGCGCCGATGATCAGCAGGGTGCGCATGTCGACCTCGGCCGGGTCGAGCTCGGCGAGGGCGACGACGCGGACGGATTCGGCCGGGCCGCCGACATCGCGGCCGAGGATCACCGGGGTGTCCGGGGCGCGGTGCTCGAGCAGCAGGTCGCGCATGGCGGCGACCTGCCAGGTGCGCTGGGACGAGGCCGGGTTGTAGACGGCGATGGCCATGTCGGCGGCGGCGACCGCGGCGAGGCGCCCGGCCACGACCTCCCACGGTTTGAGGCGGTCGGAGAGCGAGATCGTCGCGTAGTCGTGGCCGAGCGGGGCGCCCGCCCTGGACGCGACGGCGTGCGCGGCGGTGACGCCGGGCAGCACCCGGACCTGGACGCCCGCCCAGCGCGGGTCCGCCGCCTCCTCCAGGACGGCGGCGGCCATGGCGAAGACGCCGGGGTCGCCCGAGGAGACGACGGCGACGCGAGCGCCGCGCCGGGCCAGGTCGAGCGCCATGGCCGCGCGCTCGGACTCCACCCGGTTGTCGCTGGCGTGCCTGCGCTGGCCCGGCCTGGCCGGGACGCGATCGATGTAGGTGGTGTACCCGACGAGGTCGGTCGCCTCGGCCAGGGCCGCGGTGACCTCGGGCGTTGTCCAGTTCGGGTCGCCCGGCCCGAGGCCGACGACGACCACCTCGCCCGCGCTCCCCGCGAGCGCGCCGCCGTCGCCCTGCTCGGCTCCGTTGTCGCTCGCCGAGCGCGGCGGCTCTGCTCGCGCCCCTTCCGCGGTCAGCGGAATCCGCGTCTCCGGCTTCGGCCCCGGCACGACGGCGATGGCGAAGTACGGGACGCTGCGCTCGTCCACGTCGGCGGCGCGCAGAATCCGCTGCCGACCGGTGCTGGCGCGCTCGATGTAGAAGGCGTCGTCGAGCCGGCCGGAGTCGGCGAGCGCCTGCCGCACGGCGGGGTACGTGCGGCCGAGCTTGAGGACGGCCGCCGCCTCGGTGGCGCGCAACCGCTCGGCGAGCTCGGCGGCGGGCAGCGTGCCCGGCAGCACGGTGAGCACCTGCTCGCCCTCGACCAGCGGGGTGCCGAGCGCGGCCGAGGCCGCGCTCACCGAGGTCACGCCGGGAACGACCTCGGCCTCGAAGCGATCGGCGAGCCGCCGGTGCATGTGCATGTACGAGCTGTAGAAGAGCGGGTCACCCGCGGCGAGCAGCGCCACCGAGCGCCCGGCCGCGAGGTGCGCCGCGAGCCGCTCGGCGGCCTGCTCGTAGAACTCGTCGATGGCGCCCTGGTACCCGCCGGGATGGTCGGTGGTCTCGGTGGTCACCGGGTAGACGAGGTGCTCCTCGAGCTGCCCCGCCCGCAGGTAGGGCGCCGCGATCGCCCGCGAGATGCTGCGCCCGTGCCTGGCGCTGTGGAAGGCGACCACATCCGCCGCGCCGATGATCCGCGCCGCTTTGACGGTGACGAGTTCCGGGTCGCCGGGGCCGAGCCCGATGCCCCACAGCTTGCCGCTCACTCCGCCTCGCTCGCGATCGCGTTCAGCGCCGACGCGGTGACGGCGCTGCCGCCGCGCCTGCCGCGCACCGTCAGGTACTCGACCCCGCCGTAGCCGATCAGCGCCTCCTTGGACTCGGCCGCGCCGATGAAGCCGACCGGGATGCCGAGGATCGCGGCGGGGCGCGGGGCCCCGGCGTCGAGCATGTCGAAGAGGTGGAAGAGCGCGGTCGGCGCGTTGCCGATGGCGACGACGGCACCCGCCAGCCGGTCCCGCCACAGCTCGAGCGCGGCGGCGGAGCGGGTGGTGCCGAGCTCGGCCGCGAGCGCGGGGGTGCGCGGGTCGCCGAGGGTGCAGAGCACCTCGTTCGCCGCGGGCAGGCGCTTGCGGGTGACGCCTGCGGCGACCATGGTCGCGTCGCAGAGGATGGGGGCGCCCGCCCGGAGCGCGGTGCGGGCGGCGGTGACGACGCCGGGGGAGAAGGCGATGTCGTCGGCGAGGTCGACCTGTCCGGTGCCGTGGATCATCCGCACCGCCACCTGCGCGACGTCGGCGGGGAAGCGCTCCAGGTTCGCCTCCGCCCTGATGGTGGCGAAGGACCGCCGGTAGATCTCGGCACCATCGGTGAGGTAGCCGGCACGGGTTACGGACATGGGCACAACAGTAGGACGTCGGCGGTCAGGGCCCGGTCACCCGGTAGCCGTCCGGGCCGGCGACGATATCGGTCGCCGGGCCGTGCGGGTGCCCGCACCGCCGCTCGCACCCGGACCAGTGCTGGCGCCCGGACGCCAGGACGTCCCCGGCGGGAATCGGGCCGAGCGCCGCACCCGTCCCGTCGGCAGGGCTCGCCACCCGCCCCGACGCCACCGCGGCGGTGGCATCGGCGCGCACGTCCGTATGCGACTTCGCGCAACCCGGCGCCCCGGCGCAGCTGCTGACCCGCACCCACGGCGACTCCGCGTCGAAGATCAGCCCCATCGGGGCGAGCACCCGGACCACCTGCTCGGCGGTCCACTCGTCCAGGCCGGGGACGACCAGCCCGCGCCACGGCGTCACCAGCACCGGCTGCTCGACGGCCGCGACGAAGAGCGCGGTGCGCGCGGGCAGCACCCCGAGCCGGACCCCGGCGCCGAGCGCGACCAGCCCGTCGTCCTGCGGCAGCCAGCCGATCGGCGGATGGTCGGCGGGGTCGGGGACCACCGGCCCCGGCGCGGTGGACGCGAAGCCGAGCAGCTCGCGGACCCGCGCGGCCCCGTCCGCGACCTCGGCCAACCGCCACCCGTCCCCGCGGACCTCCGCGAAGGCGCGGGCGGCGGCGAGCACCAGCCCGACCGCGTCCCCGGCGGCGACCCGGATCCCGCTGTCCGCCCCGGCCAGCAGCACCGCGAACACCCCGTGCTCCACCGCGTGCAGGCCGATGTCGCCGCCGAACCCGCTCACGTCCCCGCGCCCGTCGTCCAGCGTGAAGAGCACCCGGCCCGGCAGCTCGGCCAGCTCCGGCGCGGCCCGCAGCCCGGCATCGAGCGCCGGGACCAGCTCGCGCACGTCGGCCACCCCGCCGGTCAGCCCGGAGAGCGGCGAGGCGACGATATTGCGCACCCGCTCGTGGGTGGCGCTCGGCAGCAGCCCGGCCGCGCCGAGCCGCTCGGTGAGCGCGGTGGCGTCCCGGATCCCGCGCAGCTGCACGTTCCCGCGCGAGGTCAGCTCCAGCGCGCCGTCCCCGAGCTCCTCCGCGGCCTCGGCCAGCGCCAGCAGCCCGGCGGCTCCCAGCTGCCCACCGGGCACCCGCACCCGGGCGAGCGGCCCGTCGGCGGCCTCGTGCAGCCGAAGCACCCCCGGGCAGGAATCAGCATTCGATCGCGTCATGACCGCTCCAGCCTACGGACCCGCCGCGGCCGCTGCCGCCCCCGGAACCGCGCGTCGAGCGCCCCCGTCCGTTCCCGGTAGCATCCCGAATGCTCGCGGGAAGCCATGAGGAAACCGGTGCAAGTCCGGTGCGGTCGCGCCACTGTTCACAGCCAGACCCTCTCCGGCGAGCACCACATCCCGCTGGGCGCGTCTCCCGAGGAAGGTCGTTCGTGATCCTGCTGCTCTCCACCTCCGACACCGATCTGCTGAGCGCCCGCGCCAGCGGCGCGGGCTACCGGTGGGCCAACCCCGCCCGGCTGCTTGTCGACGACCTGCCCGCGCTGCTGGACGGCGCCGACCTGGTGATCGTCCGCATCCTCGGCGGCAAGCGCGCCTGGGAGGAGGGGCTGGCCGCGCTCGGCGCCGCAGGCGTCCCGCTGGTCGCGCTCGGCGGCGAGAACGCCCCGGACGCCGAGCTCATGGAGCTCTCCACGGTGCCGGGCGGCGTCGCCGCCGACGCGCACAACTACCTCGCCGCGGGCGGTCCGGACAACCTGCGCGAGCTGCACCACTTCCTCTCCGACACCGTCCTGCTCACCGGCATCGGCTTCCGCCCGCCGGTGCAGCTGCCCGCCTGGGGCGTGCTGGAGCGGGCGGCCGCCGCGCTCGACGGCCCGACCGTCGCGGTGGTCTACTACCGCGCCCAGCACCTCGCCGGGAACACCGGCTACATCGCCGCGCTCTGCGACGCGCTCGAGGCCGCGGGCGCCAGACCGCTGCCGGTGTACTGCGCCTCGCTGCGCACCGCCGAGCCCGAGCTGCTCGACACCCTGCGCGCCGCGGACGCCCTGATCGTCACCGTGCTCGCGGCGGGCGGCAGCACCCCGGCCACCGCCGCCGCGGGCGGCGACGACGAGGCCTGGGACGTGGCCGCGCTGGCCGCGCTCGACGTCCCGATCCTGCAGGGGCTCTGCCTGACCTCCGGCCGCGCGCAGTGGGCGGCGAACGACGACGGACTCTCCCCGCTCGACGTCGCCACGCAGGTGGCGGTGCCGGAGTTCGACGGCCGGATCATCACGGTCCCGTTCTCCTTCAAGGAGTTCGACGCGGACGGGCTCTCCACCTACGTGCCCGACCCGGAGCGCGCCGCCCGGGTCGCCGGGATCGCGACCAGGCACGCTCGGCTCCGGCACATCCCGGCCCCGGAGAAGAAGCTGGCGCTCATGCTCTCCGCCTACCCGACCAAGCACGCCAGGATCGGCAACGCCGTCGGCCTCGACACCCCGGCCAGCACCATCCGCCTGCTGCACGAGCTGCGCGCCGCCGGGTACGACATCGGCGCCCCCGGCGAGGTGCCCGGGCTGGAGGAGCGGGACGGCGACGCGCTCATCCACGCGCTCATCGCGGCGGGCGGGCAGGACCCGGACTGGCTCTCCGCCGAGCAGCTCGAGGGCAACCCGGTCCGGATCGGCGCCGCCGCCTACACCGCCTGGTTCGAGACGCTGCCGGAGGAGCTGCGCGAAGCGGTGATCGCGTCCTGGGGCCCGCCGCCCGGTGAGCTCTACGTGGACCGCTCGGCCGACCCGGCGGGCGAGATCGTCATCGCGGCCCTGCGGTTCGGCAACGTGGTGCTGATCGTGCAGCCGCCGCGCGGGTTCGGCGAGAACCCGGTCGCGATCTACCACGACCCGGATCTCGCGCCGAGCCACCACTACCTGGCGGTGTACCGCTGGCTGGCGGACGGGTTCGGCGCGGACGCCGTCGTGCACCTGGGCAAGCACGGCAACCTGGAGTGGCTGCCGGGCAAGACGCTCGGCATGTCCGCCTCCTGCGGCACCGACGCCGCGCTCGGCGACCTGCCGCTGATCTACCCGTTCCTGGTCAACGACCCGGGCGAGGGCACGCAGGCCAAGCGCCGGGCGCACGCCACCCTGGTCGACCACCTCATCCCGCCGATGGCGCGCGCCGAGACCTACGGCGACATCTCCCGGCTGGAGCAGCTGCTCGACGAGCACGCCAACATCTCCGCGCTGGACCCGGCCAAGCTGCCCGCTATCCGGCAGCAGATCTGGACGCTCATGCGCGCCGCCAAGATGGACCACGACCTCGGGCTCGCCGAGCGTCCGGAGGAGGACGTCTTCGACGACATGCTGCTGCACGTCGACGGGTGGCTCTGCGAGATCAAGGACGTGCAGATCCGAGACGGGCTGCACATCCTCGGCCAGGCGCCCGCCGGGGAGACCGAGCTCGACCTGGTGCTCGCCATGCTGCGCGCCCGCCAGCTCTGGGGCGGTGAGCACTCGGTGCCCGGGCTGCGCGAGGCGCTCGGCCTGGACGAGTCCGGAAGCGAATCGCGGACCCGCGTCGACGCCGTCGAGGAGCGCGCCCGCGCCCTCGTCGCCGCGCTGCAAGCCGCGAACTGGTCCGTCGACGCGGTCGACGCCATCGTCGACGCCGCCGCCTCCGCCGCGCCGGAAGGCACCGCCGCCGCCGCGGGGGCGATCCGCGCCGCGCTCGAGGGCGTCACCGACACCGAACCCGTGCGCGCGGTGCTCCGCTTCGCGGCGCGCGAAGTAGTCCCCCGCCTGCGCGGCACCGGCATCGAACTGGATCGCGTCCTGCACGCCCTGAACGGCGGCTTCGTCCCGGCGGGCCCGAGCGGCTCCCCGCTGCGCGGCCTGATCAACGTCCTCCCCACCGGCCGCAACTTCTACTCGGTCGACCCCAAGGCGGTCCCGTCCCGGCTGGCCTGGGAGACCGGCCAGGCCATGGCCGACTCGCTGCTGGAGCGGTACCTTGCCGACCACGGCGAGTACCCGCGCTCGGTCGGGATCTCGGTCTGGGGCACCGCCGCCATGCGCACCTCCGGCGACGACATCGCCGAGGTGCTCGCGCTGCTCGGCGTGCGCCCGGTGTGGGACGAGGCCAGCCGCCGCGTCACCACGCTCGAGGTGCTCGACCTCGCCGAGCTCGGCCGCCCCCGGATCGATGTCACCGTCCGGATCAGCGGCTTCTTCCGCGACGCCTTCCCGCACGTGCTCGCCCTGCTGGACGACGCGGTACGGCTGGTCGCCGGGCTGGACGAGCCCGCCGAGCAGAACTACGTCCGCGCGCACGCCGCCGCCGACCTCGCCGAGCACGGCGACGAGCGCCGCGCCACCACCCGCATCTTCGGCTCCAAGCCGGGCACCTACGGCGCCGGCCTGCTACAGCTCATCGACTCCAAGAGCTGGCGCACCGACGACGACCTCGCGCAGGTCTACACCGCGTGGGGCGGCTTCGCCTACGGCCGCGACCTGGACGGCGCCCCGGCCGCCGACGACATGCGCACCGCCTACCGGCGGATCGCGGTCGCGGCGAAGAACACCGACACCCGCGAGCACGACATCGCCGACTCCGACGACTACTTCCAGTACCACGGCGGCATGGTCGCCACCGTGCGCGCGCTCACCGGGAAGAACCCGGAGGCCTACATCGGCGACAGCACCCGCCCGGACGCGGTGCGCACCCGCACCCTCTCCGAGGAGACCACCCGGGTCTTCCGCGCCCGCGTGGTGAACCCGCGCTGGCTGGAGGCGATGCGCAGGCACGGCTACAAGGGCGCCTTCGAGATGGCCGCGACCGTCGACTACCTCTTCGGCTACGACGCCACCACCGACGTGGTCGCCGACTGGATGTACGAGAAGCTCAGCGAGAGCTACGTCTTCGACGACGTGAACCGCAAGTTCATGACGCAGTCGAACCCGTGGGCGCTGCACGGCATCGCCGAGCGGCTGCTGGAGGCCGCCGAGCGCGGCATGTGGGCGCAGCCCGAGCCGGAGACGCTGGACCGCCTGCGCGAGGTCTACCTGGAGACCGAGGGCGAGCTGGAGTAGCGCGGGGTCAGGCGGTCTCGGCGAGCCCGGCCGAGCGCCAGACCTCGGCCAGTTCCTGAACCGGCAGGTCGAGCGCGTGGCAGAGCGCGACGACGGTGCCGAAGCCGGGGGAGGGCAGCCGCCCGGTCTCGATCTTGCGCAGCGTCTCGGGCGAGATCCCCGCGGCGTGCGCGATCGCGCCCGGGTCGCGCGCGCCCCTGGCGGCGCGCAGCCGCGTGCCGAGCCTGCGCCCCGCTTCGAGCTGGGCCGGGGTCAGGGGGAGGCGAACCATGCGGACACCGTAGCGGCCGGTATTGATATACCGCAAGAATTGGTATTCAAATACCGGCTCGGCTACCGTTGCTCCGGTATTCCTATACCGGAGGTGCCCATGGTCGAGTTGAAGTCCCCCGCGGAGATAGCGCGCATGCGGGTCACCGGCGCGTTCGTCGCCGACGTGCTGGCCGGGGTCCGTGACCGCGCCGTGGTCGGCGCGAACCTGCTGGACCTGGAGCGCTACGTGCGCGACC
This sequence comes from Nocardia sp. NPDC057227, assembly GCF_042669725.1. Taxonomy (NCBI): domain Bacteria; kingdom Bacillati; phylum Actinomycetota; class Actinomycetes; order Mycobacteriales; family Nocardiaceae; genus Nocardia; species Nocardia sp. NPDC057227. The sequence continues at coordinate 31,243 of NZ_JBHUXA010000035.1, forward strand.
GGATCGCCGAGCGCGGCGCCGTCTCCTGCTACTGGGACTACGCCCCGTCCTTCGGCCGCGGCCCGTTCCGCAACACCGTCTGCCTGTCGGTGAACGACGCCGTGCTGCACGGCCTCCCGTTCGACTACGTGCTGCGCGACGGCGACGTGCTCACCGCCGATCTCGCCGTCACCATCGACGGCTGGGCCGCCGACGCCGCGATCACCACGGTGGCGGGCACCCCGGACGCCGAGGACCTGCGGCTGATCCGCGCCACCGAGGAGGCGCTGGCTGCCGCCGTCGCCGCCGCGCGGCCCGGCAACCGGATCGGCGACGTCTCCGCCGCCATCGAGGCGGTCGCGCGGGCGGCGGGCTACCCGGTGAACACCGAGTACGGCGGCCACGGCATCGGCCGCACCATGCACGAGGACCTGCACATCCCCAACGCCGGGCGCCCCGGCCGCGGCTACCGGTTGCGCCCCGGCCTGACCATCGCCATCGAGCCCTGGTTCGCCCGCACCACCGATCGCATCGTCACCGACCCGGACGGCTGGACCATCCGCTCCGCCGACGGCTCGCGCACCGCGCACACCGAGCACACCGTCGCCGTCACGGCCGACGGCCCGCTGATCCTCACCGCCGCCTGAGCGCTACCGCCGCCAGAACAGGTGGTGCACCACGCCGCTCGTGCTCGGCACCCGCTCCAGGTGGAACCGATCCGTGAGCTCGTCCGGGCTGCTCCACAGCCGCTCGCCGCCGCCGAGTTCGATCGGGGCGACCGACACGTGCAGGGTGTCGATCAGGTCGGCGTCGAGGAACTCCCGCACGGTGTGCACGCCGCCGCCGATCCGCACATCCTGCCCGTCCGCTGCCGCGAGCGCGCGATCGAGCGCCTCCCGCGGCGTGGCGTCCAGGAAGTGGAAGGTGGTCTCCCCGAGCGTGATGGCGGGGCGCGGGTGGTGGGTGAGCACGAAGACCGGGGTGCGGAACGGCGGCTCCGCACCCCACCAGCCCTCCCACGAGTGGTCCTCCCACGGCCCGCGCTGCGGCCCGAACTTGTTGCGCCCCATGATCTCCGCGCCGATATTGCGGTCGTAGTCGCGGGTGAAGTAGTCGTCGAGGCCGTAGCTGCCGCCCGGGTCGGTCCGGTTCACCCAGTGCGCGGTCGGGCCCACCCAGCCGAGCAGCGCTCCCGGGTCGGCGTGGCCGAAGGGGCGCTCGCGGCTCTGGCCCTCGCCTGCGCCGAAGCCGTCGGCGGAGACGCCGAAGTTCTGTACCCGCACGAGTGGTGGCACGGTGGGTTCCTCCCGGTCGGGGACGCTGTCCGCCGGGACGCTACCGCGACCCGGTGACAGGTTCGGCCGGACGGCTCACCACTCGCCGTCGGCCACCGGCTTCTTGCCGATCGTGATCACCGGGAGCGGCTGCGTGACGGCCGGATTCTCGCCCTCGTCGGCCAGCCAGTCGCCGGTGGGGCGCACCCCGGCGAGTTCGTCGGCGGCGGGCAGGTCGTCGGCGTCCGCGTCGTAGTACTCGAACCACGGCAGCCCGTGCTCGGCGTAGGCGTGCGCGGTGATCGGGGTGGCCGGGGCCGGTTCGCCGGTGATCGCCCTCCACTCCGCCGCCGAGGCGAGGTGCACGAAGACCCGCCCGGCCGGCTCCGGCCGGTAGTCGGTGAGCGGGCGGGTGTCGGCGACGATCTCCTGCCGCATGGTGCCGCCCGCCCCGAGCCCCATGGCCCGCCGCGGCGGTGCCCCGGCGGGTGCCGAGTAGGCCGCGGGCGCCGCGGGGGCCGCTCCGTAGGCGGGCCCGGCGCTGCGGGCGAGCGGCGGGCGGGCCCGCTGCTCGGCCTCCCACGCGGCCCTGGCCGCGTCGGTGAGCGGATGCGCCGCGAGCTGCACCCCGCCCCACTCCTCGCTCCCGGTGAGCTGCCCCTCGACCGTCGCGCCGAGCCCGAGCGGCACCGCGACGAACTGCCGGACCGTTCCGGTGCCGGAGTTGATCCCGTCCAGCCACGGCTGCCGCGGCAGCGCGAGGTAGTTCTGCGGTTCCCGCGCCAACGCACCGCTCCACGGCTTCCCGGAGACCGCGCACACCTTGCCGATCCCGACCCGCAGCGCGGCGGGCGCGGCCGCGGCGAACCGCAGCCACATGGCCTCCCGCTGGTACACCGGGAGCATCACGCCGCCGCGCTCGCGCCACTCGGCGGGCACCGTCTCCGGGTAGTCGGCCACCCGGCGCAGCGGGAACGACCCGAGCCCGGGCGGTAGCGGGTAGGTGCCCTCCTCGGGGAGCCGGAGGGTGCGGACGAAGGTCACCCGCACCCCGCCGGGCAATTCCAGCGCATCGCCGATCAGCTGCACATCCGTGGACATGGTCGCCGATCCTTCCCGCGATGACGGCCGCGCGCAAACCTCAGTCGGTATCCAGCCACTCCGCGAGATCGGTGGCGATCCGCAGGTGCTCGGCGATCGTCGTGCGCTCCTCCGCGCTCAGCTCCAGCTCGGCGATCTTTCCGCGCAGCTCGGCGGCGCGGGCCGAATCTTCCTCGGCCACGGCGATTTCCACCAGGTCGGCGAGGGCGTGCGCACGCTCGAGTGCGGTCGCGGTGCCGCCGTGCCTGCGCAGCCCGGCCTCCAGCGCGCGGCGCGCGGCGGGGTCGTCCTGCTTGGAGAAGCGCAGGATGCGGGCATTGTCGATGACCTTCGCCAGGCCGGTGAGCTTCGTCGAGCCGCCGTACTCCATCTCCGGTTCGTCGTGCCGGATGTAGGTGATGCCGTTGCCCGCCGGGTCGTACACGGTGAACCGGGTCTGGCCCGGCCGCATCCTGGTGATCCGCGGGATGCCGCGCGCGGGCACCCGCCCGTACTTCGCGCGCAGCGCGGCGCTGAAGCCGGCGTGCAGCTCCTCCACCTCGCCGACCATGACCAGGCAGCCGACGTTCTCGATGGGCCCGCGATCGCCCTTCGGCGGCGCGAAGAAGTGCAGGTCGTACCCCGGACGCCGGATCGCGCCGTAGCTGTACGGCCGGTTCTGCTCGTACGTCACCTCGTATCCGAGCACCTTGTAGAAATCCAGCGTCGCGCTCAGCTCGCCCGCCCACATGACCGGTACGGCGGTATCCGCCACAACCCCTCCTAGGTAGTCAAATTTGATTACCAGGCTAGGGTGGGCACGCATCGCTCGTCAAGGAAGGGGCGCGGATGGCCGCGGTACGCCTGCTCGTGCTCGGGGTGATCCGCGGGCGCGGCTCCGCGCACGGGTACGCGGTGCGCCGCGAGCTGCTCGACTGGCGCGCCGAGACCTGGACCAACGTGCGCCCCGGCTCGATCCACCACGCGCTCAAGCAGCTCACCGCCGAGGGCAAGCTGCGCGAGCTCGGCACCGAGCCGGGCGACCGCGGCCCCGGCCGGACGCTCTACGCGCTGACGGCGGCGGGGGAGCGGGAGTTCCGCACGCTCATGGACGAGGCGCTGGTGAGCATCGACATGGAGGAGCTCGGCGCCGCCATCGCCTTCATGGACGCGCTGCCCCGCGCGCACGTGCTCGCGCGATTACGCGAGCAGCGAACACGCAGCGCCGAGGTGGAGCGCGAGCTGCTCGGCATGGTGCCGGATTTCCCCGGCCGCTACGAGACCCCGCACACCACCGACCTGCTGGAACTCTGGAGCAGCGTCTTCGGCAACCTGACCGGCTGGACCGACGGCGTGATCGCGCGACTCGAGGCGGGGGAGTACCGCATGGCGGACGATCGCTGACTTTCCCGGCTACGCTGCCGGGCATGAGCACAAGCTTCGGCGCCGTCGCCACCGCGAACTACGTTCTGCTGACCACATTCCGGAAGGACGGCACGCCGGTGGCGACGCCGGTCTGGGTGGTCTCCGAGGGCGACACCCTCTACGTGTGGACCGAGACCAACGCGGGCAAGGTCAAGCGGATCCGCCGGGACGGCACCGTCACCCTGCAGCCCTGCTCGGCCAGGGGCAAGCCGACCGGCGACGTGATCGAGCACGGCAGCGCCCGGGTGCTGGACGCCGCGGGCACCGAGAAGGTGCGCTCGCTGCTGCGCCGCAAGTACTGGCTCACCGCGCCGCTGCTGATCCTCGGCAGCAATATCCGGCGCGGCAAGGACGGCACCATCGGGGTCGCCATCACCCCGGCGGCGGCCCCGGCCTGATCAGGTCGCCTTGCTCACCGAGGACATGTGGAAGTCCGGGATCCGCAGCGGCGGCATGGCCGTGCGGGTGAACCAGTCCTTCCACTCGCGCGGCAGCGTGATCTCGGTGGCCCCGGCCTCGGCGGTGCGGCGCAGCAGGTCCAGCGGGCTCTCGTTGAACCGGAAGTTGTTCACCGCCGCGGTGACCGCGCCGTCCTCAACCAGGTAGACACCGTCCCTGGTGAGCCCGGTCAGCAGCAGCGTGGCCGGGTCCACCTCGCGGATGTACCAGAGCGTGGTGAGCAGCAGGCCGCGCTCGGTGCGCGCGACCATCTCGTCCAGCGTGGCCGCCGAGCCGCCGGTGAGCAGCAGGTTGTCGCCGGGCACGGTGGGCGCGGTGCCGAACTCGGCTGCGGTGGCGCGCGGGTAGACCAGCGAGCGCACGGCGCCGTCGCGCACCCAGTCCACCCGCTCGGCGGGCAGCCCGTTGTCGAAGACCGAGAGCAGCTCCGATGAGGCCGGTGTCGCCACGAACGGCCGGTACTCCAGCCCGGCGGCGGCGGGGTCGGAGTACAGCGTGAGCGGGAGCTCGGTCAGCTGCTCGCCGATCCTGGTGCCGCCCGCGCGGGAGAAGGCGGTGTGCCCCTCGTGCGCGGCCCTGCCCTCCATGGACCAGGTCAGGTAGATCATCAGGTCGGCGACGGCGGACGGCGGCAGCAGCGTCTCGTAGCGCCCGGCGGGCAGCTCGACCCGGCGGCCCGCCCAGTCCAGCCTGCGGCTCAGGTCGGCGAGCAGCCCCTGGGTGTCCACGTCGGCGAAGTCGGTGGTGCCGACCCCGACCCAGGCGCTGGCCACCTCGTCGCCGCTGCCGCGCTTGCCGTTGATCTCGACCGAGCCGGTGGGCTGGGTGAAGCGGCGCCGCACGCCGGTCGAGGTGCCGAGCCAGGTGGTGTGCACCTGGTGGTGCGCGAAGCCGTAGAGCCGGTCGGCGCCGTCGAAGCCGGCTGCCAGGTCGCCTGCCAGCCCGGTGAAGACCTCGATGTCGGTGCCCGCGGGTGCGGCCGCCCAGTCGTCGTCGCCCGCACCGCGGGTGGCGGCGGCCTCGAGCAGCGGAACCGCGTCACCGGCCGGGGTGGCGCCGCGCGCGGCGGCCTCGGCGGCGCGCACGACGGTGCCGATCTCGCCGGGGTCCATGCTGGTCGAGCCGACCACGCCGACCCGGGCCGCGTTCGGCCCCTCGCGCACGATCGCCACCACCGACCACTGCCTCGCCACCGACGAGCCGTTGGTGGTCATGGAGTTCCCGGCCCAGCGCAGCGACGCCTCGTGTGCATCGGTGACCAGCACGATGGTCTCGTCCGCGGTGGAGTGCGCGAGCGCGCGCTCCACCAGTTCGCCGCCGGGGACGGTCTCGTTCGCGGTCACTGCCCCGCCTCCGCTCTGGTGTTCAGAACATTGATGCCGCGCACCAGGATCGACGGGCAGCCGTGGCTCACCGCGGCGACCTGCCCCGGCTGCGCCTTGCCGCAGTTGAAGGCGCCGCCGAGCCGCACCGTCGACGGCCCGCCGACGGCTTCCATCGCGCCCCAGAAGTCGGTGGTGGTGGCCTGGTAGGCGACGTCGCGCAGCTGCCCGGCCAGCTCGCCGTTCCGGATCCGGAAGAAGCGCTGCCCGGTGAACTGGAAGTTGTACCGCTGCATGTCGATCGACCAGGAGCGGTCGCCGACGATGTAGATGCCGTCCTCGACCCGGGAGATCAGCTCGGCGGTGCCGGTATCGCGCTCGGGGTCGGGCTGCAGCGAGACGTTCGCCATCCGCTGGATCGGCACGTGGTGCGGGGAGTCGGCGTAGGAGCAGCCGTTCGAGCGCTCCAGCCCGAGCCGCGGCGCGAAGACCCGGTCCAGCTGGTAGCCGACGAGCACGCCGTCGCGCACCAGGTCCCAGCGCTGCCCGGCCACGCCGTCGTCGTCCCAGCCGGTGCTGGCCAGCCCGAAGCGCTCGGTGCGGTCGCCGGTGACGTGCATGATCGGGGTGCCGTACTTCAGCGTGCCCAGCTTGTCGGGGGTGGCGAAGGAGGTGCCCGCGTAGGCGGACTCGTAGCCGATGGCGCGGTCGTACTCGGTGGCGTGGCCGATCGACTCGTGGATGGTGAGCCACAGGTTGGTCGGGTCGATCACCAGGTCGGCCGGGCCCGCGACGACGCCGGGCGCCTTCACCTTCTCGGCCAGCCAGCCGGGGATCCGGGCCAGCTCGTCGGCCCAGTCCCAGACCCCGTCCGCGCCGGTGACGTACTCCCAGCCGCGCCCGGCCGGGGCGGCCAGGGTGCGCATGGACTCGAAGACGCCCGAGCCCGCGTCCACCGTGACCGCCTCCAGCTGCGGGTGCAGCCGCACCCGCTGCTGGGTGATCGCCGACCCCGCGGTGTCGGCGTAGAAGGTCTGCTCCTTGACCTGCAGCACCGACGCCGACACGTGATCGACGCCGTCGGCGGCGGCCAGCCGCTCGGAGTACTCCTGCAGCAGCGTGACCTTGTCGCCGGTCGGCACCGCGAAGGGGTCGAGCGCGTAGTCCGAGACGTAGCGCGCGTCGGTGTGGACCGGCTCGTCGGCCAGCTCGACACGCTCGCGGTTCAGCGCCCGCAGCGTGGTGGCCACGTGCACCGCGCGGCGGGCGACCTCGGCCGCGGTCTCCGCGGTCAGCACCGCGTGCGAGGCGAAGCCCCAGGTGCCGTCGACGATCACCCGCACCGCGAAGCCGAGCTCGGTGCCGTCGGTGATCGCCTCGACCCGGCCGTCGCGCAGCCGGATCGACTGCGTGACCAGGCGGTGCACCCGCAGGTCTGCGTGCGACGCCCCGGCGTCGCGGGCGGCACCGAGTGCCGCGTCGGCCAACCGGCGCAGCGGCAGCGCGAGGAATTCGGCGTCCACCTCGTGCGGTGCGCCGGGGGAGTGCGAAATGCTCACCCGCCCACGCTAGCCGGTGGCCCCGGCACCCCGCGATCCGAATCCGCCGGGCCGGGTCAGCCGAACTGCTGCCAGCCCAGCCGCAGCACCATCCCGATCACCACGACCAGCAGCACGATCCGGACGAACCCGGCCCCGCGGGCGAGCGCCATCCGCGACCCGACCACCGCGCCGGCGATGTTCGTCACCGCCATGGCCGCGCCGAGCGCGACCAGGATGTGCCCGGTGAGCGCGAAGTAGAGCAGCGCGCCGACATTGGAGCCGCAGTTGATCACCTTGGCCATCGCGGCGGCGCGCACGAACTCGGTGCCGAGCAGGGTGGCGAAGGTGATGATCAGGAAGGTGCCGGTGCCCGGGCCGAGAATGCCGTCGTAGAAGCCGATCAGCCCGGCCGCGAGCCCGATCACCAGCAGCGTGCGCCGCCGGGTCGGCGGGTCGGTCGCCATGGTGACCCCGATCGCGGGCCGCAGCGTCACGAAGACCGCCACCCCGACCAGCACCACCAGCACGATCGGGATGAACAGCGCGCGGTCGATCAGCGAGACCGCCGCCGCCCCCGCCGCCGCCGTCACCGCGGCCAGCAGCGCCGCCGGGATCAGCACCGGCCAGCGCAGCGGCACCCGGCGGGCGAAGGTCAGCACCGAGGCGAAGGTGCCCGCGACCGCCGCCATCTTGTTGGTGGCGAGCGCGGTCTGCGGCGTGATGCCCGGCGCGACCAGGAGCAGCGTCGGCAGGATGATCAGCCCGCCGCCGCCGACCACCGCATCCACCCAGCCCGCGGCCGCAGCCGCCGTGAGCAGCACCATCCAGTCCGTCACCTGCACGGTCCCAGCCAAGCAGACGGCCACCGGCCTAGGGTGGGCGGCGTGCGCCGGTTCAGCCTGTGGGTCCGAGACAACCCCGTCGTCGCCGACTCGGTGCTCGCCGTCGGGCTCTTCCTGCTCGACCTGGCCGCGCTGCAGAGCAGCACCCAGAAGCCGGTCTTCCTGGTCTTCGCGCTGCTGCTGCCGCTGCCGGTGGTGGTGCGCCGGGTCTACCCGCGCACCGCCGCGCTGGCGCTGTTCGTGCTCGCCCAGCTGAGCACCGGGCTCTCCGGCGCGCTCGGCGACCACACCCTGCACCCGAGCTCGCTCGGGCTCGGCATCGCGCTGTACACCCTGGTCGCGTACGTGGGCAGGCGGCAGGGGCTGTTCTATCTGGCACTGCTGCTCGCCGACGGCGTGAGCACCATGCTGGTGCTGCACCAGGACCCGACCACGGTGGTCGCCTCCACGCTCACCTTCTACGCGCTGTGCTGGACGCTGGCCGAGTTCACCGGCGCCAGGCACGCCTACGACACCGAGGTGCAGGCCAGGCTCGCGGTCGCCGACTACGACCGGGAGCGCCGCGCGCACGACGCCGTCGCCGCCGAGCGCACCCGGATCGCCAGGGAGCTGCACGACGTGGTCGCGCACACGGTGAGCGTGATGATCGTGCAGGCCGACGGCGCCCGCTACACCCTGCGCCGCGACCCCGACGCCGCCGAGCGCGCGCTCGGCACCATCGCGGGCACCGGCCGGGACGCCCTGCGCGAGCTGCGCCGCACCGTCGCGCTGCTGCGCACCGAGCACGCCCCCGACGACCTGCCGCAGCACGGCACCGCCGGGATCGCCCGGGTGGTGGCGATGATGCGGGACACCGGGCTCGCGGTCGACCTGGAGCTCAGCGGTGAGCTCGACGACGTCCCGCCCGAGGTCAGCCTCGGCGTGCACCGGGTGGTGCAGGAGGCGCTGACCAATACGCTGCGGCACGCGGGCGCGCACCCCAAGGCCTGGGTCACCGTGCGCCGCACCGGCGACCGGGTGCACATCGAGGTGGTCGATACCGGCGGCGTCCCGGTGCACACCGCAATCACCGGCAGCGGGCTCGGACTGGTCGGCATGCGGGAGCGGATCGCGGTGCTCGGCGGGGTCATGGCGGCCGGGCGCGAGCCGTCCGGGCGCTGGCGGGTGGCCGCGGAGCTTCCGGTGCACCGGGAAACCCCGTGACACCGCCGATACAGTGGGGACGTGCCGATCACCGTGCTCGTCGTGGACGACCAGGAGCTCATGCGCATGGGGCTGGAGATGGTGCTGGGGGCACACGACGACCTCGAGGTGGTCGGGCAGGCGGAGAACGGCGCCGCCGCCATCGGCAAAGCGAAGGAGCTGCGCCCCGACGTGGTGCTGATGGACGTCCGGATGCCGGTGGTGGACGGGGTCACCGCGACCGCCCGCATCCTGGAGGCGGGCGACGGCTGCAAGGTGCTGGTGATGACCACCTTCGACCTGGACGAGCACGCGCTCGGCGCGCTGCGGGCCGGGGCGAGCGGCTTCCTGCTCAAGGACACCCCGCCGGAGGACCTGGTCTCCGCCATCCGCAGCGTCGCCGCCGGTGACGCCGTCGTCTCGCCCAAGGTCACCAAGCGGCTGCTGGACCGGCTGATCGCCGAGGATCCGGTTCCCTCCCGCGACCCCGAGGTGCTGGCGGCGCTCACCGCCCGCGAGCGCGAGGTGCTGGAGCAGATCGCGGCGGGCCGCTCCAACGCCGAGATCGCCCGCGAGCTCTTCCTCTCCGAGGCGACGGTCAAGACGCACGTGGGCCGGGTGCTCACCAAGCTGGGGCTGCGCGACCGGGTGCAGGCCGTCGTGCTGGCCTACGAGACCGGATTGGTACGTCCGGGCGGGTAGCGCCGGGAGAAAAATCGGGCGCTCGCGCGTTGGTACCCCTAGATCGTCCCGGAAGGAACGCCATGCCCGCCGTACTGCTCGCCGTCTACCTCGTCGCCGAGATCGCCACCTTCGTCGCCGTCGCGCACTTCGCCGGGGTCGGCGCCGCGATCCTGCTGCTCATCGCCTGCTCCGCCGTCGGCGTCCTGCTCGTGGCCGGGCAGGGCAGGAAGGTGCTGGACGGGTTCCGCCGGGTCGGCCGCGGCGAGCTGCGGGCGGGCACCGCCGTCGCGGACGGCGCCCTCGTCGCCGCGGGCGCGCTGCTCGTGCTCGTCCCCGGGCTGCTCACCTCGGTGCTCGGGCTGCTGGTGCTGCTACCGCCGACTCGCGCGCTGCTGCGCCCGGCGCTCACCGCCTTCGCCGCGCGCCGGGCCGCGCGGGTGCTGGACACCGTGCAGGGGAACCGGGTGATCATCGACGCCGACGGCACCGTGGTCGACGGCTCGGTGGTACGTACCGTGTGGGATCCGGCGGCGGGCGATTCCGGCGGCCGCTCGCTGACCAAGGGCTGACCCGGCCCGGCGCCACCGGGTACGGCAGACTTGTGCTCCGTGGCTACGCAGTTGCTCGTCGGCGGTCGGTTCTACAGCGCGAGTTCGCCCGATGCCGCCGCGATGGCGGTCACCGACGGCACCGTGGTGTGGCTCGGCGCGGAGCGGCCGGGGCGGGCGCTGCACCCGGGCGCGGAGATCATCGATGTGGACGGCGCCTTCGTCGCACCCGCCTTCGTCGACCCGCACGTGCACGTCACCGCGCTCGGGCTCAAGCTGATCGGGCTCGACCTGTCCGCGGCCCGCTCGCTGGCGCACTGCCTGGAGCTGCTCACCGCCTTCGCCGCCGCGCACCCGTCCGGGGTGCTGCTAGGCGACGGCTGGGACGACACCGGCTGGCCGGAGCAGCGCCCGCCGAGCACCGACGAGCTCGACGCCGCCGCCGGGCCGGGCAGGCTCGTCTACCTCTCCCGGGTGGACGTGCACTCCGCCGCCGTCTCCACCGCGCTGCTCGACGGCGTGCCGGGGGTGCGCGACGCCGCGGGCTTCACCAGGGGCGAGCCGCTCCGGGCCGCGGCGCACCACCTGGTCCGCACCGCCGCGCTGGAGCGCGCCGACCGCGCGCTGCGCGACCGGGCCCGCACCGCGGCGCTGGACTCCGCCGCCGCGCACGGGGTCGCCGAGGTGCACGAGTGCGGCGGGCCGGAGATCGCGGGCCGCACCGACCTCGCCGAGCTGCTCGCCTTCTCGCACGGCGTCTCGGTGCGGGCCTATTGGGGCGAGGCGGTGCACGACCAGGACGAGGCGCGCGCGCTGGTCGCCGAGCTCGGGGTGCACGCGCTCGGCGGCGACCTCTTCGTGGACGGCTCGCTCGGGTCGCGCACCGCGCTGCTGCGCGCGCCGTACGCCGACGCGGGCGGGCACGGGGTCGGGTACCTGGACGCCGCCGGGGTCACCGCGCACGTGCGGGCCTGCACGCTGGCCGGGGTGCAGGCCGGGTTCCACGTGATCGGCGATGCCGGGATGGACGCGGTGGTCGACGGCATCGGGCTGGTCGCCGCCGAGCTCGGGGCGCCGGCCGTCGCCGCCCGCGGGCACCGCGTCGAGCACGCCGAGATGATCTCGCCGGAGCAGATCGCCGCGCTCGCGAGCTGGGGCGTGATCGCCAGCGTGCAGCCGGGCTTCGACGCCGCCTGGGGCGGGCCGGACGGCATGTACGCCACCCGGCTCGGCGCCGAGCGCGCCGCGGCGCTGAACCCCTTCGCCGCCATGGCCGCGGCCGGGGTCGCGCTCGCCATCGGCTCGGACGCGCCGGTCACGCCGCTCGACCCGTGGGCGGCGGTGCGGGACGCCGTGCACCACCGGACGCCGGGGCACGGGCTCTCGCCGCGCGCCGCCTTCGCCGCCGCCACCCGCGGGGCCTGGCGGGCGGGCGGGGTGCGCGACGGGGTCGCGGGCACGCTGGTCCCCGGCGCGCCCGCCTCCTACGCCGTCTGGGAAGCCGACGAGCTCGTGGTGGCGGCCGCCGCCGATTCGGTGCAGCGCTGGTCCACCGATCCCCGCTCCCGGGTCCCCGGGTTGCCGCCGCTAGACCCAGCCGCGCGCCTCCCGCGCTGCCTGCGCACGGTGCACCGGGGCGTGACGATCCATGAAGCCTGAGGAAACCACTGCCCCGCGGGATGATCCGGCCGGGATGGAGACGCCTGTGTCCGCCGGCTCGGCGCGGGGCGGGCAGCCAGGCAATGGACAGTCGGGTGCCGGTGCCGGTCCCGGTGCCGCCGCGGCCGGGCGCCGGCTCCGTCTTTCCAGCGGCGCCTTCTGGCTGCGCGCCGCCGCGGCGCTGCTCGCCGGGCTCCTCCTGTTCGGCTCCTTTCCCCCGCGCCCCCTGTGGTTCCTCGCCCCGCTCGGCATCGCACTGCTGACCCTGGTGCTCGTGCGGGCGCGGACCGCGCGCGGGGCGGCGGGGTACGGGCTGCTGGCCGGGTTCGGCTTCTTCCTCCCGCTGCTGCCGTGGACCGGCATCTACGTCGGCCCGGTGCCCTGGCTCGCGCTCTCGACCGCGTGCGCCGCCTTCCTCGCGCTGTTCGGCGCGCTGACGTACTGGACGGCGCCGCTCCCGGTGCGCCCGCTCTGGATCGCGCTGGCCTGGACGGCCTGCGAGTGGGCCCGCTCCAGCTTCCCGTTCGGCGGCTTCCCCTGGGGCCGGCTCGCCTTCGGCCAGGCCGACGGCTGGTACCTGCCGCTGGCCGCCATCGGCGGCGCCCCCCTCATCGGCTTCGCCGTAGCACTCACCGGGACCTGCCTCGCCTACCTCACCACAGCGCTCGCCCGCCGCCCCCGCGCCGCTGCGGGACGACCCGCGCTCGTGGCAGCGGCTGCCGCGGTGATACTCCTCCCGCTCGCCGGCCTCGCCCTGCGCGCGACCCTCCCCGCCCCGGAGGCGGGCGACCGCACGATCACCGTCGCCGCGGTGCAGGGCAGCGTCCCCCGCCTCGGCCTCGACTTCAACTCCCAGCGTCGCGCCGTCCTGGACAACCACGTGCGCCGCACGGAACAGCTCGCCGCCGACATCGCCGCGGGCCGCGCCCCGAAACCGGACGTGGTGATCTGGCCGGAGAACGCCTCCGACATCGACCCGCTGCGCAACCCCGACGCCGCCGCCGCGATCACCGCGGCCGCCCGCGCGGTCGGCGCCCCGATCCTGGTCGGCGCGGTGCTGATCAACGCCGACCGGAAGACCACCACCAACTCGGTGATCGTCTGGGATCCGGCCACCGGCCCGGCGGAGCGGCACGACAAGAAGATCATCCAGCCGTTCGGCGAGTACCTGCCGCTGCGCGGCTTCTTCCGCCTCTTCTCCGATTACGCCGACCGCGCCGGCTACTTCGTGCCCGGCGACGGCACCGGCACCGTGCACGCGGCTGGCATCCCGATCGGCGTCGCGACCTGCTACGAGGTCGCCTTCGACCGCGCTTTCCGCGATTCCATCGCCGCGGGCGCGCAGCTGCTGACCGTGCCGACCAACAACGCCACCTTCGGCGACAGCGAGATGACCTATCAGCAGCTGGCCATGTCCCGGGTGCGCGCGGTGGAGCACGGCCGCGCCCTCGTGGTGGCCGCGACCTCCGGCGTGAGCGCGATCGTCGCCGCCGACGGCGCGGTGACCGAGCAGAGCGAGCTCTTCGTCCCCGCCGCGCTCACCGCCCGGCTCCCGCTGCGCACCGACCGCACCCTCGCCACCCGGCTCGGCCCGGCCCCGGAGTACCTGGCCGTCGCGCTGTGCGGGCTCGGCCTGGCCGCCGCCGCGGTGCTCCGCCGCCGGGGAAGCGCCGTTTCCAAGCCGGTGTGACGAGCCACACATAGGCGGCACCTTAGGTATAGCTTGGGGAGCCGCAGCGCTTTCCGGGGGGCCAGGACACTTCCAGCAAACCGGTTCACCCGCTATTAGCGGTAGTACGGCCGTCTTGTGCCCCGAATTCTGAACCGCAGGTCTTTTTACGATAAAAAGCTGCACCTATTCGGCGTTTGCGGAAACATTGCTGAGCACTCCGACGACAGTTCGGATGACTCGGTAGTGCGACGCATTCATCCGGTCGGCAATCCGCCGGATGTGATGCACCGAATCAAAGGGCGGGCGAGGCGGCCTCGGGGACCGTCTCGATGCATCCGCTGAAGGTCTGCTCGGGGAGATGCGATATGTGCGGCAGAACGGAGTGATTGATGAGTTCATTGGCCACCGAGCGGGTCGACCAATGTGCATCCCCCTGTGATTCCCGGGACGACGTCGAGCCGTTCCCCCTCTCGCCCGCGCAGAGCGCGCTCTACTACGCGCAGCGACTGCGCCCGGACGTGCCGCTGATCATCGCGCAGTACGTCGAGCTCCGCGGGGAACTCGACCTCGGCAGGCTGCACTACGCCATCGAGCGGTGCGGCGCGGAGGCCGAGGTCGGCCGGGTCCGGCTGATCGAGGAGGACGGCGTCCCGTACCAGGTCGTCGACCCCGAGGTGGGGCCGGAGTGGCTCCGGCTCGACCTGCGCGGCGAGCCCGACCCGCGCGCCGCCGCCTTCCGCTGGATGACCGAGCACGCCGCCGCGCCGGTGGATATCGAGCGGGATCCGCTCTCCACCAACGCCGTGCTGCGGATCGGCGATGCCCACCACCTCTGGTACGTCCGCGCGCACCACATCCTGGTCGACGGCTACGGCGCGATGAACGTGCTGACCAGGGCGGCCGAGATCTACACCGCCGCGACCGACGGCACCGAGCCCACCGTCTCGCGCGCCGCGCCGCTGGCCGAGATCTACGAGAACCAGTCCCGCTACCGCGATTCCGCGCGCTTCCTCGCCGACCGCGAGCACTGGCGCGCGCAGCTGGCGGGCACGGGCGAGCCGGTGAGCCTGGACGGCAGCCCGCTCACCGAGGTGCCGGACGCACCGGGCAGGCACCTGACCACCGCCGTGCTCGACGAGGCCGCCGCCGCCGCGCTGGCCGCGGCGGGCACCGCGCACGACGCCAAGACCGCCGTGCTCTTCGTCGCGGCCGCCGCCTGCTACGCGCACGCCGTCACCGGCAGGGCCGACGTGCTGCTGAGCCTCCCGGTCTCCGGCCGCACCACGATGGCGCTGCGCCGCTCCGCAGGTGTGGTGTCGAACGTGGTGCCGCTGCGCATCGAGTTCACGCCGCTGACCACGCTCGCCGACGTCGTGAGGGCGACCGAGCTGCAGGTCACCGCGGCGCTGCGGCACCAGCTGTACCGGCACGACGACATCCGCAGGGACGGCGGCTACTCGCGGGCGTCGCGCGGCTTCTTCGGGCCGATGGTCAACATCATGCTGTTCAAGAACGAGCTGCGCCTCGGCGACATGCTCGGCTCCATGCACGTGCTGGCCACCGGGCCGGTCGAGGATCTGTCGATCAATGTCTACAACGGCATCGACGGCGAGATCCACCTGGACTTCGAGGCGAACCCGGCGCGCTACCGGGCCGCCGAGGTCACCGCCCAGCACACGCGCTTCCGCGACTTCCTGGGCCGCTTCCTCGCCGCGCGCCCGGAGACCGGCGCGGACGCGCTCTCCGCGCTCACCGCCGACGAACGGCACCGGGTGCTGTGCGGCTGGAACGACACCGCGATGCCGCTGCGGCCCGGCACGCTCGCCGAGCTCTTCGACGGCGCCGTGGCGGGCAGCCCCGCGGCGCCCGCGCTGGAGTTCGGCGACGAGCTGCTCAGCTACGCCGAGCTGGATCGCAGGGCGAACCGGCTGGCCCGCTTCCTGATCGCGCGCGGCGCAGGCCCGGAGCGCGTCGTCGCGCTGGCGATCCGGCGCAGCGTGGAGCTGGTCGTCGGCATGTACGCGGCGATGAAGGCGGGCGCGGCGTACCTGCCGCTCGACCCGGACCACCCGGCCGAGCGGCTGGCCGGCATCCTGGAGCAGGCCGAGCCGGTCGCGGTGCTCACCACCGAGCGCGACGAGGTGCCGCTGCCCGCCGGGGTCGCCCGCCTCGCGCTGGACACCATCGACCTCTCCGCCGAGTCCCCCGCGCCGGTCACCGACCGGGACCGCCGGTCGCCGCTGCGCCCGGAGAACCCGGCGTACCTGCTCTTCACCTCCGGCTCGACCGGCCGCCCCAAGGGCGTCACGGTGACGCACGCGGCCATCGTCAACCGGCTGCGCTGGATGCAGCACGAGTACCCGATGGACCACACCGACGCGGTGCTGCAGAAGACCCCGGCCACCTTCGATGTCTCGGTCTGGGAGTTCTTCTGGCCGCTGCAGGTGGGGGCGCGGCTGGTGATCGCCGCGCCGGACGGCCACCGCGACCCGGACTACCTGGCCAGGACGATCGCCGAGCGGTCGGTCACCACGGCGCACTTCGTCCCGTCCATGCTCTCGGTCTTCGTCACCGACACCGACGTGCGCGGCTGTGCCGGGCTGCGCCGGGTGTTCTGCAGCGGCGAGGCGCTGCCCGCCGCCACCGTGCGCGCCTTCCAGGCGGCGCTGCCGCGGGTGCGGCTGCACAACCTCTACGGCCCGACCGAGGCCGCGGTGGACGTCACCGCCTGGACCTGCCCGCCGAACCCGGCGAGCGTGCCGATCGGCTCGCCGGTCTGGAACACCCGCACCTACGTGCTCGACGCGCGGCTGCGGCCGGTGCCGCCCGGTGTCTCGGGGGAGCTGTACCTGGCCGGCGTGCAGCTGGCCCGCGGCTACCTCGGCCGCCCGCAGCTGACCGCCGACCGCTTCGTGGCCGACCCGTTCACCGCGGGGCAGCGGCTCTACCGCACCGGCGACCTGGCCCGCTGGCGCGCCGACGGCGCGCTGGAGTACCTGGGCCGCAGCGACTTCCAGGTGAAGATCCGCGGCCAGCGGATCGAGCTGGGCGAGATCGAGGCCGCGCTGCTGGCCGACGAGCGGGTGGCGCGCGCGGTCTGCGTGGCGCACTCGGGGCGGGTCGGCGCCGAGCTGGTCGGCTACGTGGTGGCCGCGCCGGGCGCGGCTCGTCCACTGGATCGGGATGCCGTGCTGGCCGGGGTGAGCGCCGTGCTGCCCGGCTACATGGTGCCCGCGCAGCTGGTCGAGCTGGACGAGCTGCCGCTCAGCGCCAACGGCAAGATCGACCGCAAGGCACTGCCGGCGCCCGCCGCCCCGGAGCGCCCCGCGGGCGGCACCCGGCCGCGCACCGAGGTCGAGCGCGCGGTGGCGAAGATCATCGCCGAGCTGCTCGAGCTGGACGACATCGCGGTCACCGAGAGCTTCTTCGCGCTCGGCGGCAACTCGCTCGTCGCCGCCCGCGCCATCGCCAGGATCAACGCGCTGCTCGGCACCGTGCTCACCATCCGCGACCTGTTCGAGGCCGACACCGTCGCCGCGCTGGCCGAGCGCTGCGGCGAGCACGCCGACGAGCGGACCGCGCCGGTGCTCGCCGCCGGCCCGCGCCCGGAGTACGTGCCGCTCTCCCCGGCCCAGCAGCGGCTGTGGATCCTGAACCGGATCGACGAGCAGGCCGCCGCCTACAACATGCCGCTCGCGCTCCGGATCGACGGCCCGCTCGACGTCACCGCGCTGCGCGCCGGCCTGCGCGACGTGCTGGAACGGCACGAGAGCCTGCGCACCACCTTCCCGGAGACCCCGGCGGGCCCGGCCCAGCGGGTGCACCCCGCCGCCGACATCCCGCTGACCCTCGACCCGGTGCCCGCCCCGGCCGCGCAGGTGCCCGCGCTGGTCGCGGAGTTCACCGGCTACGGCTTCGACCTGCGCGAGCAGGCCCCGATCCGGGTCGCGCTGTGGCGCACCGGGCCGGACACGCACATCTTCGTCGCGGTGCTGCACCACATCTGCGGCGACGGCTGGTCGCTGGCGCCGCTGACCCGCGATCTCACCGTCGCGGTCTCCGCGCGGGCCGCGGGCCGGGCGCCCGCCTGGACCCCGCTGCCGGTGCAGTACGCCGACTTCGCGCTCTGGCAGCGCGCCCTGCTCGGCGACGAATCCGACTCCGGCAGCGCGCTGAGCAGGCAGCTCACCCACTGGCGCGGCGCGCTGGACGGGCTGCCGGACCAGCTCGACCTCCCGCTCGACCGCCCGCGCCCCCGGCGCCGCGGCACCGAGGGCGGCCGGGTGCCGTTCACCGTCCGCACCGAGACCCGCGCCGCCGCGGCGGCACTCGCGGCCGAGCGCGGCGTCAGCATGTTCATGGTGCTGCACGCGGCGCTCGCCACCCTGCTCGCCCGGATCTGCGCCACCCGCGACATCGCCGTCGGCACCCCGATCGCGGGCCGCTCCGACCCGCAGCTGGACGAGCTGGTCGGCATGTTCGTCAACACCCTTGTCCTGCGCACGGCGGTCGACCCGGCGGCAGGCTTCGACCGGGTGCTCGACCACGCCCGCGACACCGACCTCAACGCCTTCGCCAATGCCGACGTCCCGTTCGAGCGGCTGGTCGAGCTGGTCAACCCGGAGCGCAGCACCGCGCGGCACCCGCTGTTCCAGGTGATGCTGGCCTACGACAACGGCCCCGAGCTCACCGTCCAGCTGCCCGGCGTGCGTACCGAGCGCATCGACCTCGACGCCGACGTGGCCAAGTTCGACCTCAGGCTGGAGGTGCACGACGGCGGCGAGAACGCCCCGCTCACCGGCGAATTCGGCTACGCCGCCGACGTTTTCGACCACGCGACGGTCGCGGCGGTGGCCCGCCGCTTCGTCGCCGTGCTGACCGCGGCGGTGGCCGACCCGGCCCGCCCGGTCGGCGACATCGACCTGCTCGACCTCAGGGAGACCGGCCGCTTCCTGCCGCTGGCCGGCGGCCCGGCCGAGCCGACGGTCACCCTCGCCGGGCTGTTCGGCGCGGTCGCCGAGCGCGCCCCGGAATCGATCGCGCTGCGCTACCGGGGCACCGGCCTGAGCTACGGCGAGCTGGAGGCGAGGGCCAACCGGCTGGCCCGGGTGCTGGCCGGCCACGGCGCGGGCCCGGAGATGGTGGTCGCGGTCGCGATCCCGCGCAGCCCGGAGGCGATCGTCGCGATCTGGGCGGTGGCCAAGACCGGCGCCGCCTACGTCCCGGTCGACCCGCGCTACCCGAGCGACCGGATCGAGCACATGCTCACCGACTCCGCGGCCGCGCTCGGGCTGACCGTCGCGCGCAGCGTCGACGGGCTGCCGCGCCGCATGCTCGCGGTGCAGGGCAGGCACCACAGGGCCGAGATGGAATGGCTGGTCCTCGACTCCGCGGAGCTGGACCGCGCCTGCGCCGCCTCCTCCCCGCTCCCGCTCACCGACGCCGAGCGGGAGCGCCCGCTGCGCGGCGCGCACCCCGCCTACCTCATCTACACCTCCGGCTCCACCGGCAAGCCCAAGGCCGTCGTGGTGACGCACGCCGGGATCGCCTCGCTCGCCGCCGAGCAGCGCTACCTCTTCGGCGTCACCGACCGCTCCCGCACGCTGCACTTCTCCTCGCCCAGCTTCGACGCCTCGGTGCTGGAGCTGCTGCTCGGCTTCGCCGCGGGCGCCACCATCGCGATCGCCCCCGACGACGTCTACGGCGGCGCCGAGCTGGCCAGGCTGCTGCGCGACGAGCGGGTCACGCACGCCTTCGTCACCCCGGCCGCGCTCGCCACCGTGCCCGCCGCCGAGCCCTTCACCGAGCTCGGCACCGTGATCGTCGGCGGCGAGGCGGTCTCCGCCGACCTGGTGCGCACCTGGGGCGCGCGCTACCGCATGCACAACATGTATGGCCCGTCCGAGGCCACCGTCGCCGCCACCGCCTCGGCGCCGATGGTGCCCGGCGCGCCGGTGCCGCTCGGCGCGCCGGTGCGCGGCATGCGGCTCTTCGTGCTGGACGGCAGGCTCCGCCCGGTGCCGCCCGGCACCCCCGGCGAGCTCTACCTCACCGGCCCCGGCGTCGCCCGCGGCTACCTGGGCAGGCACGGCCTCACCGCGGCCCGCTTCCCGGCCAACCCGTACGGCCGCCGCGGCGAGCGGATGTACCGCACCGGCGACCTCGTGGTCGCCGACCGCACCGGCGCGCTGCGCTTCCTCGGCCGCGCCGACGACCAGATCAAGATCCGCGGCTTCCGGGTCGAGCTCAGCGAGATCGACCACGCGCTGCGCGCCCAGCCCGGCGTCACCGCCGCGGTCACCGTTCCGCACACCGACTCCGCCGGGCACACCAGGCTCGCCGCCTACGTCACCGGCGCCGCGCACCTCACCCCCGCCGACGTGCTCTCCGGCGTGCGCGGCAGGCTGCCCGGCTACATGGTGCCCGCCTCGCTGCTCGTCCTGGACCGGATGCCGGTCACCGGCGCGGGCAAACTCGACCGGCGCGCGCTGCCGAACCCGGTCTTCGACGCCGCCGCAGGCTCCCGCGCCCCGCGCACCGAGACCGAGCGCCGGGTCGCCGCGCTCTTCGGCGAGGTGCTCGGGCAGCCGGTCACCGGCGCCGAGGACGGCTTCTTCGAGATCGGCGGCACCTCGCTGCTCGCCACCAGGCTGGTCGCCGCGCTGCACGACGAGTTCGGGGTCGAGCTGCCGGTGCGGGCGATCTTCGAGGCGCCGACCGTCGCCGACATCGCCGCCGCGCTCGCGGTCTCGCCGCGCAGCGAGCGGGTCCGGGTGACCGCGGGCCCGCGCCCGGAGCGGATCCCGCTCGCCCTGCCGCAGCAGCGGCTCTGGTTCCTGAACCGGCTCGACCCGGCGAACAGCGCCTACAACATCGCGGTGGAGCTGCGCATCACCGGCGAGCTCGACGTCGCCGCGCTGCGCTCCGCGCTCGGTGACCTGGTGGAGCGGCACGAGGTGCTGCGCACCGTCTTCCCGGAGGACGAGCACGGCCCGGTGCAGCGCATCCTGCCGACGGTCGCGGCCACCCCCGCGCTGCCGGTGCCTGCGAACGCGGTCGACGCCGAGCACGCCACCCAGGCGCTGACCGCGCTCGCGCAGCGCGGCTTCGACCTCGCCACCGAGCCGCCGCTGCGGGTCGCGCTGGTCCGCACCGCACCGGACGAGCACGTGCTCGCCGTCGTGCTGCACCACATCGCCGCCGACGGCGCCTCGCTCGCCC
Organism: Nocardia sp. NPDC057227; assembly: GCF_042669725.1. Classification (NCBI taxonomy): domain Bacteria; kingdom Bacillati; phylum Actinomycetota; class Actinomycetes; order Mycobacteriales; family Nocardiaceae; genus Nocardia; species Nocardia sp. NPDC057227. The sequence continues at coordinate 52,131 of NZ_JBHUXA010000035.1, forward strand.
CGCTCACCCGCGATCTCGGCGCCGCCTACCTGGCCCGCGCGGCCGGGACCGCGCCGGACCGGGCACCGCTTCCGGTGCAGTACGCCGACTTCGGGCTGTGGCAGCGCGCGCGCTTCGGCGCCACCGGCGACCCGGCGTCCCCGGCCGCCGCCCAGCTCGCGCACTGGCGCGCCGCGCTGGCCGACCTGCCGGACGAGCTGCCGCTGCCCTACGACCGGCCGCGCCCGGCCGAGCCGACCCAGCGCGCGGGCACGGTGCGGATTCCGCTCCCCGCCGGGCTGCGCGCCGCGCTGGAGCGGCTGGCACGGGACCGCGGCGTCAGCCCGTTCATGGTGCTGCGCTCGGCGCTGGCGGTGCTGCTGCGCGGCCTCACCGGCGGCCGCGACGTCGTGATCGGCACCCCGGTCGCCGGCCGCTCCGCGCCGGAGCTGCACGACCTGGTCGGCATGTTCGTGAACACCGTCGTGCTGCGCTCCGACGTCGACCCGGACGCCGCCTTCACCGCGCTGCTCGCCGCCGACCTCGACTCCGAGCTGGCCGCGATGGAGCACGCCGACCTGCCCTTCGACCTCCTGGTCGCCGAGCTCGGCGCCGAGGTGCGCGGCACCGGGCGACACCCGCTCTTCCAGGTCGCGCTGACCGTGCAGGACGAGCCGCACCCCGACCTCGCGCTGCCCGGCCTCACCGTCACCGCGCGGGCGCTCGACATCGCCCGCGCCAAGTTCGACCTGGAGCTGCGCGCCCCGGCCGGGCTCGGCGACGAGCTCGAACTCGTCTACGCCGCCGAGCTCTTCGACGCAGGCACGGTCGAGACGGTCGGGCACCGGCTGCTCACCGTGCTCGCCGCGGTCGCCGCCGACCCGGAGCGCCCGGTGCACCGGATCGACCTGCGCACCGACTGGGAGCGGGCCGCGCTGAGCCCCGCGCGCGGCGGCCCGGCCGCGGCCCCGGTCACCCTGGCCGAGTACTTCGAGCGCACCGCGTACGAGCACCCGCACCGGATCGCGGTGCGGTCCGCGGGCAACGTCCTCGACTACTTCGAGCTCGCCGAGCGGGTGAACCGGCTGGCCCGCATGCTGCGCGCCCGCGGCATCGGCGCGGGCGACCGGGTCGCGCTCGGGCTCACCCGCTCGATCGACTCGGTGGCGGCCGCGCTCGCCGTCGTCACCGCGGGCGCGGCCTACGTGCCGCTCGACCCCGCCTACCCGGCGGACCGGCTGCGGCACATGCTCGCCGACTCCGGCTGCCGGGTCGGGCTCACCCGCTCCGCGCACGCGGCCGCACTGGCCGCCGCGGACGACGGCGGCACGAGCTGGCTGCTGCTCGACGACCCGGAGCTCGAGGCCGAGCTCGCCGCCCACTCCGCCCGCCCGCTCGCCGCCGCCGAGCGGGCCCGCCCGGCCCGCCCGGACGACCTCGCCTACGTCATCTACACGTCGGGCTCGACCGGCACCCCCAAGGGCGTCGCGGTCACGCACACCGGCCTGGCCGGGCTGGCGGCGGAGTTCGGCGCGCGCGCCGAGGTCACCCCGGACTCGCGCACGCTGCACTTCTCCACCCCCAGCTTCGACGCCGCCATGCTCGACCTGCTGCTCACCATCAACGCGGGCGCGGCCATGGTGCTCTGCCCGACCGACGTCTTCGGTGGCGACGAGCTCGGCGCGCTGCTCGCGGCGGAGCGGGTCACCCACCTGTTCCTCACCCCGGCCGCGCTGGCCACCGTCGACCACGAGCGCTGGCCGCTGCCGGAGCTGCGCTCGCTCCTGGTCGGCGGCGAGGCGGTCGGCGCCGAGCTGGTCGCCCGCTGGGCTCCGGGCAGGCGCATGTTCGACGTGTACGGCCCGACCGAGACCACCGTGGTGGCGACCATCTCGCGGCCGCTCACCGTCGGCGGCCCGATCGACATCGGCACCCCGGTCCGCGGAGCCCGCGCGCTGGTCCTCGACGACCGGCTGCGCCCGGTGCCGGTCGGCGTCCCCGGCGAGCTGTACCTGGGCGGCTACGGCGTCGCCCGCGGCTATCTCGACCGGCACGGCCTCACCGCGGCGCGCTTCGTCGCCGACCCGACCGAGCCGGGCGCGCGGCTCTACCGCACCGGCGACGTGGTGCGCTGGACCGCCGACGGCGCGCTGCGCTACCTGGGCCGCAGCGACCACCAGGTCAAGATGCGCGGCTTCCGGATCGAGCTCGGCGAGATCACCGGCGCGCTCAGCGCGCATCCATCGGTGCGGTTCGCGCACACCGAGGTGCGCCGGATCGCGGGCGCCGACCGGATCGCCGCCTTCGTGCACCCGGCCGACCCGGCCGCGGGCGTGGACGTGGAGTCGCTGCGCGCCCACGTCGCCCGCATCCTGCCGACGCACATGGTCCCCTCCGCGCTCACCGTGCTCGACGAGATCCCGCTGACCCCGGTCGGCAAGCTCGACATCGCGCGGCTGCCCGAGCCGCAGCCCCTGCCGGGCACCGGCAGCGGCCGTGCCGCCGAGACCTCGTCCGAGCGGGTGGTCGCCGCCACCATGGCCGAGCTGCTCGGAGTGCGGACGGTGCAGGCCGACGACGGCTTCTTCGACATCGGCGGCAACTCGCTGCTCGCCACCAGGCTGGTCGCCCGGCTGGCCGAGCAGACCGGGGTGCGGCTGGAGGTGCGCGCGGTCTTCGCCGAGCCGACGGTCGCCGCGCTCGCCGCCCGCATCGACCGCGCCGAGCCCGCCACCCGGGTGTCCCGCCCGGTCGCGGTGCGGCGCCCGGCGCACATCCCGCTCTCCGCCGCCCAGCGCAGGCTCTGGTTCCTCGACCGGTTCGAGGAGAGCGGCTCGCGCGGCGCCTACAACGTCCCGCTGGTGCTCCGGCTGCGCGGCACCCTCGACCTGGAGGCGCTCGCCTCCGCGCTGGTCACGGTGCAGGAGCGGCACGAGACGCTGCGCACGGTCTTCCCCGAGCACGAGGGCGAGCCGGTGCAGCGCATCCTCGACGCCGCCACGACCACGGTCCCGGTCGCCTTCGACTCGGTGCGGCCGTCCGAGGTCGTCGAGTCGATCTCCCGGTTCACCGCACCGGGTTTCGACCTCGCCACCGAGGTCCCGGTGCGGGCCGCGCTGCTGCACGTCGCCTCCGGCGGGCCGATCGACGACTACGCGCTCGCCGTCGTCGTGCACCACATCGCGGTGGACGGCTGGTCGCTCGGCCCGCTCGCCGCCGACATCGCGATCGCCTACCGGGCGGCCCGGCTCGACATCGCGCCGGAGTGGGAGCCGCTGCCGCTGCAGTACGCCGACTACACGCTGTGGCAGCGCGACGCGCTCGGCGCCGAGGACGACCCGGCCGCGCCCGCGCACCGCCAGCTCGGGTACTGGCGGGAGACCCTGGCCGAGCTGCCCGAACTGCTCGCGCTGCCGGCCGACCGGCCGCGCCCGCCGGTGCCGAGCCACCGCGGCGGCACCGCCGAGGTCACCGTCGACGCCTTCACCCACCGCGAGCTGAAGCGGATCGCCGACCGCGGCAACGTCAGCATGTTCATGCTGCTGCACGCCGCGCTCGCGGTGCTGCTGCACCGGATGTCCGGCACCGGCGACGTCGCCGTCGGCACCCCGCACGCCGGCCGCGGCGACCGCGAGCTGGACGGGCTGATCGGCATGTTCGTCAACACCCTCGTGCTGCGCACCGCGGTCGAGCCAGGGCTGCGCTTCGACGACCTGCTCGCCCGGGTCAGGGAGACCGACCTGGACGCCTTCGACCACGCCGACCTGCCGTTCGAGCGGCTGGTCGAGGTGCTCAACCCGGCCCGCTCGCGCTCGCACCACCCGCTCTTCCAGGTCATGCTCTCGGTGCGCACCGAGCCGGTCGGCCCGCTGGAGCTGCCCGGGCTGCAGATCGAGCCGCTCGACCTGGACGCGGGCATCGCCAAGTTCGACCTGCAGTTCACCCTCACCGAGCACGGCGGCGCCGACCCCGACGGCATCACCGTCGGCGTCAACTACGCCGCCGACCTGTTCGACCACAACAGCGCGCTCGGCCTCGGCGAGCGGCTGGTCCGGCTGCTCACCGCGGTCGCCGCCAACCCGGCGAGCGCCGTCGGCGACCTGGATCTGCTGCACCCGGCGGAGTGGTCCGGGCTGGCCCCGGTGCACGGCGCCGAGCCCGACCGCCCGCTCACCTTCCCCGAGGTCTTCGCCACCGCGGTCGCCGCCGAGCCGGACGCCATCGCGCTGCGCGCGGACGGCACCGACGTCACCTACGAGGCGCTCGACCGCTGGAGCAGCAGGCTGGCCCGGCTGCTCATCCGCCGCGGGGTCGGCCCGGAGACGCTGGTCGCGCTCGGCATCGCGCGCTCGGTGGAGTCGGTGGCGACGGTGCTCGCCGTGGTCAAGACCGGCGCCGCCTTCGTCCCGGTGGACCCGCGCTACCCGGCCGCCCGGATCGCGCACATGCTCGCCGACTCCGGCGTCGCGCTCGGCCTGACCCTGGCCGCGCACCGCGACACCCTGCCGAACACCGTCGACTGGCTGGTGCTCGACGACCCGGACACCAGGGCCGGGGTGCTGGCCTCGGAGGACAGCCCGCTGGCCGAGGCCGAGCGGCCGGCGCCGCTGCGGCTGGAGAACCCGGCCTACGTCATCTACACCTCGGGCTCCACCGGCACCCCGAAGGGCGTCGTGGTCACGCACGGCGGACTCTCCAACTTCGCCGCCGAGCTGGCCGAGCGCTTCGACGTCCGGCCCGGCTCCCGGGTGCTGCACTTCGCCACCCCGAGCTTCGACGCCGCCATGCTCGACCTGCTCTTCGCGCTCGGCGGCGGCGCCACCCTCGTCATATCGCCGCCGGAGGTGGTCGGCGGCGACGGGCTGCGCGAGGTGTTCGTCGGCGAGCGCATCACGCACGCCTTCATCACCACCGCCGCGCTCGGCACCGTCGACCCCGGCGGGGTGGTCGACCTGGCGCACATCCTGGTCGGCGGCGAGGCGCTGCCGCCGGACCTGGTGAACCGCTGGGCGCCGGGGCGCAACCTCTACAACGTCTACGGCCCGACCGAGACCACCATCGTCACCGTGATCTCGCCGCCGATGGCGCCGGGCGCGCCGATCACCATCGGCGGCCCGATCCGCGGCGTCGCGGCCACCGTCCTCGACGCGCGGCTGCACCCGGCCCCGGTCGGTGTCACCGGCGAGCTGCAGCTGGCGGGCACCGCGCTGGCCCGCGGCTACCTGAACCGCCCCGGCCTCACCGCGCAGCGCTTCGTCGCCAACCCGTACGGCAAGCCCGGCGAGCGCATGTACCGCACCGGCGACCTGGTGCGCTGGCGCGACACCGGGGCCCCCGAGCTGCCCGGCCGCCGCTCGGCCAGGGAGATCGAGTACGTCGGCCGCTCCGACCACCAGGTCAAGATCCGCGGCTTCCGGATCGAGCTCGGCGAGATCGACGCCGCGCTGGCGAGCCAGGGCGAGGTCGAGTACTCGCTCACCATCGGGCACCGAACCGAGGCGGGCGCCACCGCGCTGGTCTCCTACGTCAAGCCGCGCGCGGGCACCGCGCCGACCGCGGCCCGGCTCACCGCGCACGTGGCGGCCAGGGTGCCGAACTACATGGTGCCGCAGGCGATCATGCTGCTCGACGAGCTGCCGCTGACCCCCGTCGGCAAGCTGGACCGGGCCAGGCTGCCGGAACCGGTCTTCGCCGGCGCGCACGGCTACCGGGCGCCGCTCGGCCCGCTGGAGACGGCGATCGCCGCCGCCTTCGCCGAGGTGCTCGGCATTCAGCGGGTCGGCGCCGACGACGGCTTCTTCGAGCTCGGCGGCAACTCGCTGCTCGCCACCCGGGTGGTCGGGCTGCTCCGCGAGGCCGGGATCGAGGTGGCGGTGCAGCAGATGTTCGGCGCGGCAACCCCGGCGGCGATCGCGGCGAGCCTCTCCGGCGGCGCGAGCATCGACCCGCTGGCCCCGGTGCTGCCGATCCGGACCACCGGCGACGCCGCCCCGCTGTTCTGCGTGCACCCCGCGATCGGGCTCTCCTGGTGCTACTCCGGGCTGCTCGCGCACCTGGACACCGACCGGCCGGTGTACGGGCTGCAGGCGCCGCACGTCACCGGCGACGAGCCGTTCGGCAGCATCTCCGAGGCCGCGAACCGCTACATCGAGCACATCCGCTCGGTGCAGCCGCACGGCCCCTACCACCTGCTCGGCTGGTCGCTCGGCGGGCTCATCGCGCACGCCGTCGCGACCAGGCTGCAACAGCAGGGCGACGAGGTCGCGCTGCTCGGGCTGCTGGACAGCTACCGGCTCTCCGACGACCTGCTCGAGCTCGCCATGCCGAGCGTGGCGGAGATCGTCGCCGAGTTCGGCGGCATCGCCGCCGACGACCTGGACCCGGAGCTCGACCTGGCCGGGGCCGCCGCGCTGCTGCGCGAGGAGAACGGGCCGTTCGCGGCGCTCACCGGTGCGCACCTGGAACGGCTGTACGAGGGGTACCGCGCGGGAACCGTGCTGGCGCACGGTTTCCGGCCGCGGGTCTTCGACGGTGACCTGCTCTTCTTCACCGCCGCCGAGGACGAGATCAACCGCGCCGACCCGAACCGGTCCGCGGCGGCCTGGCGGCCGTACGCGACCGGTGCCATCCACGATCACGCGCTGCCGTGCAGGCACGCGGACATGACCACACCCGAAGCGCTCGCCGTGATCGGCCCGGTACTGCGGTCCCGGCTCGGCGGCGGCGGGGGGACAGGAGAAACGATGAGTGCCCGAGCAGAGGTGCGCAGGTGAGCCTCGCCGTCGAAGTCAGCGACCTGAGCATGAGCTACGGCAAGATCCGCGTGCTCGACGGGATCGATCTGGAGATCCCGGCCGGCACCGTGATGGGGCTGCTCGGCCCCAACGGCGCGGGCAAGACCACCACCGTCCGGATCGTCACCACCCTGCTCCGCCCCTCCGCGGGCACCGTGCGGGTGGCCGGGGTGGACGTGCTCGGCGACCCCGCCGGGGCGCGCAGGCTGATCGGGCTCTCCGGCCAGTACGCCGCGGTCGACGCCAACCTCACCGGCTTCGAGAACCTGCGCATGGTGGCCAGGCTCTACGGCATGTCCGGCAAGCGCGCCACCGCGCGCGCCGAGGAGCTGCTCGGCGCCTTCGGCCTGGAGCACGCCGCCGCGCGCCGGGCTGGCACCTACTCCGGCGGCATGGCCCGCCGCCTCGACCTGGCGGGGGCGCTGGTCGCGCGGCCGCCGGTGGTGGTGCTCGACGAGCCGACCACCGGTCTCGACCCGCGCGGCAGGCTCGACATGTGGCAGGTGATCGGCGACCTGGTCGACGACGGCACCACCGTGCTGCTCACCACCCAGTACCTGGAGGAGGCCGACCAGCTGGCCGACCGGATCACCGTGATCGACCGCGGCCGGGTGATCGCGCGCGGCTCCGCCGACGAGCTCAAGACCTCCATCGGCGGCGACCGGCTCACCGTCACGCTGGCCGCGGGCCAGGCCACCGCGCTGGCCAAGTCCGTGCTCGCGCAGATCGGGCTCGGCGAGCCGAACCACGAATCCGGCACCGACCAGGTGTCGATCGTGGTGGGGGAGGGCTCGCGCACCATGGTCGAGGCGCTGCGCAGGCTCGACGACGCCGGCGTCTGCGTGGTCGACGCCGAGGTCAACCGCCCCAGCCTGGACGACGTCTTCCTCTCCCTGACCGGCACCGCACCCGCCGCGGACGCCGCCCCCGCGCCCGAAACCGACGATGTTCCCGAGGAGATCCTGTCGTGACCAGCAGTGCCCAGGTCCTGGAGAAGCGGGGCAGGCACGCCCGCCCGGAGCAGGCGTCCACGCAGACCGCCGAGCCCGAACCCCGCGGCCGGATCTTCCGGGACAGCGCGATCGTCGCCTACCGCAACCTGCTCACCATCCTGCGGGTGCCGACGCTGCTGGTGACCGCGACCATCCAGCCGCTCATGTTCGTCTTCGTCTTCGCCTACATCTTCGGTGCCTCGCTCGGCGGCGACCAGTACCGCGAGTTCCTGCTGGCGGGCATCTTCACCCAGACCGTCGCCTTCAACGCCGCCTTCACCACCGTCGGGCTCGCGGGCGACCTGCAGAAGGGCATCATCGACCGGATGCGGGCGCTGCCCATGTCCCGGCTCGCGGTGCTCATGGGCCGCACCCTCTCCGACCTCGTCGTGAACGTGCTGAGCCTGTTCGTCATGGTGGTCTGCGGGCTGATCGTCGGCTGGCGGATCAACGGCTCGATCGGCGACGCGCTGCTCGCCTTCGGCGTGATCCTGCTCTTCGCCTTCGCCATGTCCTGGGTCGGCGCGCTCACCGGGCTGCTCTCGCCGACCGTCGAGGTGGCGCAGAGTGCCGGGCTGATCTGGCTCTTCCCGCTGACCTTCATCTCCTCGGCGTTCATCTCCGGCGAGACGCTGCCCGGCCCGCTGAAGAACATCGCCGAGTGGAACCCGATCACCGCCGTGTCCACGGCGGGGCGGCAGCTCTTCGGCAACAGCTCGCCGCCGACCTTCATTCCGGCCACCGGCTGGGTCGCCGACAACGCGGTGCTCTACTCCATCGGCTGCTCGCTCGCCATCCTCGCGGTCGCCATGCCGCTGGCGCTGCTGCGCTACCGCAAGGTCGCGAGCCGCTAGAGCGCCTCCGCGACCTCGAGGAACGGCGCGATCTCGGCATCGAAGCCGACCTCGCCGCGCAGGTAGTCGACGCTGATCCCGGTCAGCTCGACCGCGAGCTGCGTCGGCGCGGTGAAGTCGTCGAACAGCCGGTGGTAGTCGTCCATCAGCTCGCTGCAGCGGGTGACGGCGCGCAAGTAGAAGGAGAGAGCGACCGGCGCGTCCACCGCGCGCAGCATGTCGTCCACCTGCTCCAGCCGCTCGCTGCCCACGTTGTGGATCAGCTGCGCGAAGCCGCCGTTCTTCACCTGGTAGTCGAAGTGCGCCGCCAGCACGGTGAGGTAGGCCAGGTCACGCCGCGGCTCGTCGAGTTCGTCGGCATTCTCCAGCAGCTCCGCCGCCCGCAGCCCCAGCTGCTGGAGCCGCTCATTGTACACGCTCACGATCGCCGAGCCTAGGGGACGACGAAGGCCCCCACCCGTCACGGGTGGGGGCCTTCGTCGTGGTGCCGGTCAGCCCCGGCGGCGCGTCTTCAGCAGCTCCAGCCGCTCCTTGAGCAGCTCCTCGAGCTCGTCCTTGGAGCGCCGCTCCAGCAGCATGTCCCAGTGCGTGCGCGGCGGCTTGACCTTCTTGGCCTCCTGCGCGGTGCCCTCGAGGAGCACCCCCTCCTGGCCGTTGCGGCACAGCCAGGTGGGCGGGATCTCGGCGTCGTCGGCGAACGGGACGTCGAATTCCTCGTTGTTGTCGGTCCGGTAGCGGGCAATCCGGCGCGGCGCCAGGTCGTGGTCGCGATCGGTCTCGTAACTCACCGCTCCGAGCCTGCTGCCCCGGAGTACGCGATCTGCCATGTGTGCCTCTCCCTGTCGAGTCCCAGTCGTGTCGAACGTGGCCGGTGCCGCACGGTACAACGCTCGGTGACGAGCCGGTGTTCCCGGGGCAACCGGCTAACCCCTCCATGATAGTGCCTCGCCAGGTGTGCCGGGCCCGGCCGGTGCCCGTGGCACGCGCCGCGGCCGGGAGTTCTCGCCGGGGCCGCCGTACGGCTAGTGTTCTGCCCCATGCGCCGCTTGCTGTCCTGCCTGTGGTGCGGGCGGGAGATCGTCGAGTCGGAGGCCGGACGCAGGCGCCGGTACTGCCGTCAGTCGTGCCGTCAGCGCGCCTACGAACACCGGAACAGCCTCAAGGGCACCGGCATCCCGTCCGACTCCGTCGTGCTCAGCGCCCAGGAGGCGGCGGCCCTCGCGGATCGCTGGTTCGCCGCCCGCTGCGCCGCCGAGGACGTCGCGATCGCGGTCGACGAGGGCGCGGGCGCGGTCGAATTGGCCGCGCTCAGTGCGAAACTCGTGTCGCTGGCCCGCGACGCCGAGCGGCTGCGCTGAGCACGAGCGCCACCCCGAGCGCCGTACCGGCGAGCAGCGCCGCGCCCGCGAGCAGCACCGGGGCGTCGGGCGCGGCGGGCGGCACCCCGCGCAGCGCCTGCCACAGCGTCAGCGCGAGCAGCCCGGTCCAGCCGGCCGCGAGCACCCCCACCAGCCGGGCGCGGGTGCGCTCGGCGCGCAGCGCGGGGCAGCGGCGCGCGGCGAACCCGAGTGCGACGGCCGCGAGCAGCAGCACCTGGATGCCGTGCAGCCCGACGAAGTGCGGCACCCGCAGGTCGCCGCCGGTCGTGCTCCAGTGCGTCACCGGCAGCCCGGCCGGGTCGTCGCGCACGCCGCGGTCGCCGACGGTGTGGCTGCCGACCAGCTCGACGGCGCCGCCGCTCGCGGTCTCCGCCGTCCGCGCGCCGGTGAACCCCATGAGGTAGCCGAGCGCCATCCCGGCCACGGCAAGCACCAGCCCCGCCCTGATCGCCAGCGTGACCGGCCGATCGGCCACCCGCTGCCACAGCACGACCACCGCGATCACCAGGTTCGCCGCGAACAGCCCGGGCACGCCGGAGGCGAAGATCAACTGCCCGACGGTGTTCACCGCGTCGGATTCGGTGTTGAAGTGGCTGAACGTCCCGCGCGCGGCCTGCACCACGACGAATCCGACGTCCACCACGGTGGTCACCGCGAAGATCGTGCCCATCCACCTGGTCACCCGGGAGCCGCGGTGCGGCAGGCTCAGCAGCCAGGCCAGCGTGGCGGTATAGAGGACGAAGGCCGCGGCGAACTTCGCCGGCTTGGCCCAGGCGGGCTCGCCGGCGATCAACCGGTCGTCGAGTACCAGCCCGGCCAGCGACCAGAGCAGCAGCGCGGCCATCAGCCCGCAGGCGACGAGCAGCGGCCGGTGCGGGCGCCGCGGCCCCGATTCGACCGGGAGCGCGGATCTTTCGTCGAGCTGCGTCATGCGTCGACGGTAGGAACGCGGGACGCTCGGCGACCTCCCGCTCGCGGGTGATCCCGGTGTCGTACCCCGGTAGGGGTCAGCCCGCGGGGCGGTGCGCGTCCACGCCGCGCGCGGCCAGCCAGGGCAGCGGATCCAGCTTGGCGCCGTCCCCGGCGTGCACCTCGTAGTGCAGGTGCGGGCCGGTGGAGAAGCCGCGGTTGCCGACGGTGGCGATGACGTCGCCCGCCCGCACCTGCTGCCCGACGGCGGCCAGGATGTCCTGCACGTGGCCGTAGACGCCGACGGTCCCGTCGTCCTGCTGCACCCGGACCCACAGCCCGAAGCCCGCGGCAGGCCCCGCCTCCAGCACGGTGCCGTCGGTGACCGCCGCGATCGGCGCGCCGATCGGATCGCCGAAGTCGAGCCCGGCGTGCAGCGCGCCCCAGCGCGTACCGAAGAGCGAGGTGAGGCTGCCCGCCACCGGGCGGACGGTGCGCGGCCGGGCCGCCTCGACGGCGAAGCGGTGCTGCTCCTCGACAACGGCGGCGGGCACGGTCTGCGGCCGCTGCGCCTCCCACGGGGTCACCGCGGCGGCGAGCGCGGGGCGGGCGGCGGTGGCGGGGGCCGGATCGTGTCCGGCCACCGCGAGCGTGGCGAGCGCGGCGCTCACGGCGGCGGTGGCGACGGCCGCCCGGGTCACGGTGCGGCGCGTGGGTAACGAGGAGGTTACGGGCATGGCGTCGAACGTACGACAGCGCAAACCCGGAGCCGCAATTCTGTGGCTACCTTCACCGCCGGTGAAATCGCAGGTAGAAAACCTGCACCCGATCTTGGTCGGCCACAGCGCTCCCGCTCGTCACGGCATTCGGCGAGCCCGTTCCGGTTGACGGAACCGGTCGCGGGCGCGCACACTGGATTAGTGCCGACTAATGGAGTGCGCGCCATGGTCGCGCTCGCCGACCCGACCAGGCGGGCCATCTTCGAAGCGCTGCCCGCCGCGCCGCGCTCGGTCGGCGAGCTGGCCGAGCGGGTCGGCGTCACCAGCTCGGCGGTCTCCCAGCACCTGCGCGTGCTGCGCGAGGCCAGGCTGGTGCGGATGCGGCCGGACGGCAACCGCCGCCTCTACCACCTCGATCCGCGCGGCCTCGCCGATGTCAGGGACTACGTGGAGCGGTACTGGCCGAGCGCGCTCGCCGCCTACGCGGCCGCCATCGACGAGGCGTGGAGCAGCGAGCCCTGACGCTCGGCCGACCCGGCGGTACGCGCCGGCCTGGTCGCGGGATCACGGAACGGGAAACTCCGGGCAAATCAGCGCGATCGCCTGCGACAACGGGCATAACATCACGCCATGACGACAACGGAAGCGGTCGGCGGCCCGGTCCGAGCTCTCGCGCGCGCCGCCTGGCAAACGATCCTCGTCACCGGAATCCTCTCGGTGATCCTCGGTGTGCTCATCCTGGTCTGGCCGCGCGCCACCCTCGCCGTCGCCGGGGTGCTCTTCGGCATCTACCTGGTGGTCAGCGGGGTACTCCAGCTGCTCGCGGCCTTCGGGGCGCCCGCGAGCACCGGGCTGCGGGTACTCGCCTTCATCAGCGGCGTGCTCTCGATCGTGCTCGGCATCTTCTGCTTCCGCGACGAGATCGCCTCGCTGCTCCTGCTCGGCATCTTCATCGGCATCGGCTGGCTGTTCCGCGGGATCGGCGCGGTCATGGCAGCCATCTCCGAGCCGAACCTGCCCGGCCGCGGCGTCCAGGGCTTCTTCGGCGTGGTCACCGCGATCGCCGGCGTGGTGCTCGTGGTCTGGCCGGTCAGCTCGGTGGCGACGCTCGCCTGGGTGGCAGGCATCTGGCTGGTGGTGATCGGCATCATGGAGATCGCGACCGCCTTCGGCGTCAAGCGCGACAGCGAGCGGAGCGGCGCGCTGCACGACGCTCTGTAGTAGATACGTGCATGTCGTCTACAGCGTGCTCGTCGTGGCGCACCTGCTCGGGATGGCCGCTGTGGTCGGCGGCTGGGTGGCGCGCCGTCCCGAGGTCGGCGCGGTCATGCTCTGGGGCGCCCGCGCCCAGCTGATCTCCGGGATCGCCCTGGTCGGGCTCGCCGAGTCGATCGACTCGCTCGGCAAGGACCCGAACCTGGCCAAGACCGGGGTGAAGCTGGCGATCGCCGTCGCGGTCGCCGGGTTCGCCGAGGCCGGCCACGGCGACGCCGCGCGGGGCAGGCCCGTCGGCAGGCTCTCCGACGCCGCGGGCGGCCTCGCCGTCGTGAACGTCGTCGTCGCCACGCTCTGGACCTGAGCCGGACGCCGCTCCCGCCCTG
>NZ_JBHUXA010000036.1:0-64151 GCF_042669725.1 Nocardia sp. NPDC057227
TGGGTGAAATGTCAATACAGGGTATCGTCCGGGTGTGACCCTCCGCGCCGTCATCTACGCCCGCGTCTCCAAGCCCGGCGAGAAATCCGTCAACGACCAGGAGAAGGTCGGCCGCCGCGACCTCGCCGAGATCGGTGCCGAAGTCGTAGCAGTCTTCACCGACAAGCAGTCCGCCTCCCGCTACCGGCGCGTCGAGCTGCGGCCGGGGTTCGTGAAGACCCAGGAGTTCATCCGCTCCGGTGAGGCCGACCTCCTGTGGTCCTTCGCCGCGAACAGGGCGCACCGCGACCTCGACGACTACATCCTGCTGCGCCGCCTGTGCATCGAGACCGGCACCCTCTGGCGGTACGGGCGCCGCACCTACGACCTCTCCGTCGCCGCCGACCGCAGGGCTACCAATGCGGACGCTGTGAGGGCGGAGGAGTTCGGCGACGACCTCTCCGAGGCTGTGCTGCGCGGGATGCGGGAAGCGCGTGAGGACGGGCGAGCCCACGGCAAGCTGCACCGCGGGTATCGGATCGTGCGCGACGCGACCTCTGGCCGGCCCATCCGGCGTGAGGCGATCCCCGAGCAGGCGGCGGTGATCCGGGAGGCGGCGCGGCGGGCGTTGCAGCGGGAGTCGATGTACTCGATCACCCGCGACCTCGAGCAGCGCTGGCGTGCGGCGGGCGGGGAAGGGTTGTGGACTCCCGAGCAGGTGCGGAACCTGCTGGTCTCCCCGACGATCGCGGCCCTGCGGACGCACGAGGGGAAGGTGATCCGGGACGGGAAGTGGGAGGCGATCATCTCCGTCGATGACCACGAGAAGCTGCACGCGATGCTGACCGACCCGTCCCGGCGGACGCATCGGGGTTCGGACCCGGCGTACTGGCTGTCCTACATCGCGGTGTGCGGGGTGTGCGGCAAGCCGTTGAGTCCGAAGAAGGAGCTGCCGCGGCGGCCGAAGAGTGTGCCGCAGTACCGGTGCATAACAGGGCATGTGTCGCGGGCGGTGGATCTGGTGGACTCGGTGGTGGAGCCTGCGCTGTTGCGGCTGCTGGGGACGCGGGAGGCGCAGGCGAAGCTGAGCATCCCCGCCGAAGGCGCAGGCCCGTCGCTGGAGGACTCGCTGGCGGAGAAGGCGCGGTTGCAGGACGGCCTGCTGGAGTGGGTTCGGGAGGCGGCTCGCAATGGGATCTCGGCGGCGCTGGTGAAAGCGTATGAGGCTGAGGTGAACTCGAAGATCGCGGAGATCGACGCCCGGGTTCGGGCGGGCGCGGCCGATCCCCTCCTGGCGGATTTGGCGGGGCCGGGGGTAGAGGGGCGGTGGGAGTTGATGGGTTTGCTCGACCGGCGTGAGGTTGCGCGGGCAATTGTACGGGTGGTGGTGCAACCTGTGCGGTGGACGAAGGAGCCTGTCGGCGTGGAGATTTACCCGGCTGGGGTATTCGAATGACCGCCTGGAATTAGCTGGTCGGCGCATTCGATTCATAACCGAACAGTCAAGGGGACATTACGAATTCGACGCCGAGACCCGCCCGCAACAGAGTCGATGCGCTTTCATCGCTATCGATTTGTCCAAACCGTCACTTAGCTCACAGGTTTGCGTATGATCTGCTCAGGGGGATGATCCCCTGAATGATTGATCTTGTCGGACTATCACCGGGCAGTGGGTAGCAGGGTCGGAGCCGGGGTCCGGCGGGATGTGGGCGCGATAGCTGCGAGGTGACGTGTGAGCCCTTTCGGGGTGGCAACGAGTACCGGATCGGGACGATGAGCGCGGGTGGGGCCTGGCCCCTGCTCTCTCCCGAGGCGCTGGCCGAGATGATCGGCGCCATTCCCAGACCTCCGCGCGGGACGGTAGCTGTGCGTGACGGATGGGCTCACATCGGCGCGGTCCATGAGAACTCCGGTGCGGTGAGTTACACCCCCCGGCATGGGATTACGGCCGAGCAGCGGCTACGTCTGATCGCAGCCGCTACCCAGGTGTGTGTGAATGGCCGCAGCGCCTTGCCCGGTTGGCGTCACGACCGCAGAAACGAATGGACGGCGGGTGTTCGTTCTCGTCAGCCTTCGTTTTTCGTATCGTCCGCGTGCAATTCGTTCATCTCCTCATCGGAGAGCCGATATCCCGTGGTGTCTGCCGGATTCAGGGAGCCGTCCGGCCGATAGAGGTTCGCATTGGCGCGCGCGTATCGGATGAAGTCGCCCATCTCCTGCCCAAAGGAGTCGGCGATCCTCCCCAGCTGCTCGACGTCGATTGCCATCTGACCGTTCTCGATCTTCGCGATCGTTCGAGCGGGAATGCCAGTGCTGCGCGCGAGGTCCTCTTGTCTGAGTCCCCGCGCCGCTCTCGTGGCTTTGATCGCCGCTGCGATCAGCCTGGTGGACTCGCCTATTTGGCGAGGATTCGTAGCCATATGGGTAGGTTAGCGGCCCATATGGCCCGGACGATAGACCGGATATGAGTCTGTCCTAACAGAGCGGCCGGTCGGAATTGGGACCTTTGTCCCCCACTGGACGGGGTATGCGGGCTGCTTGCCACCTGCCCATATGGGCAGTAATCTACCTGCATGGCGCAACTAACTCCCAGGTCGCGACAGGTGAGCGCCCGCGTCGAAGCGGCGATCAAAAGCTCCCCTCTGTCCCAAACTGCTGTGGCAGACATCACAGGCATCCCCCGTGAGACTCTCCGCCGTCGGGTGAGGGGGATCAGTGCCTTCACCGTCGACGAGCTCGAGTCCATCGCTCGCGTCCTGGAGGTCGATCCCGACGACCTGTTCGGCGTGACCAAGCCGGGCGGGCGGCGGGCTTCGTGACGCGCCGCGAGTTCGACCCCATCACCCAGGCCGCGATCGACGCCGCCGTGGAGCGGGGCGTGGCCCGGTTCAAGCCGGGCGACCTGGACCGGGGGATCGCCGTGTTCCTCGCCGCTGAGCGCGTCAACCGCGAGCGGGCCAAGCGACAGGAGGACGCAGCATGACCGTGCCGATGCCGTTCGACAACGGCGAGTTCCATCTCGAGATCCACCCGCACGACGAAGACGGGCTTCGCATCTACGCGCCCGGCCTCGCCCGCGCCCTCGGATTCCGCGAGGCGTACGACCTTCTCCGGTCGATCCCGATGGAGGAGAAAGGGTCCGAGCTAGTCCGGACCCTTGGCGGTGAGCAGCAGGTCGGCTACGTCACCGAGGCTGGGTTCTACCGCGTCCTCGGCCAGCGGCAGGCGTCGCGCATCGTAGACGAAGCTGCTCGCGCCTCGGTGCAGCGGTTCCAGTCATGGGTGTACGGCGAGGTGCTGCCGACAATCCGCAAGACCGGCGGCGCGTACATCGCTCCCGGCTCGCAGGCCGAGCTGGACCTGTCCGACCCGGACACCGCGCTGGACAAGCTGATCGAGATCGCCCAGGTCGCCAAGGCCGAGCGGGCGCAGCGCCTCGCGTTGCAGGAGCAGATCGAGGCCGACCGTCCGATGGTGGAGCGGGCCAAGCGCCACGCTTCCGGGGAAGGCATGGTCACGCGGACCCAGTTCTTCCGCGAGGTCAAGGCGTGGGCGGCCGAGCGTGGCGTCACCGTGAAGCAGGCCGAGGTCAACGACTTCTTGTCCACCCGCAAGCTGGGCCTGTTCGTGCGCGGCAACCGCAGCGACTCCGGGCAGGCGACGGCATGGGCGATCGAGAAGGGCTACGCCGAGAACAGCCAGGGCACGGCGGAGAACGGCTTCAACTACGCCACCGGGAAGCTGACGGCTGCCGGGCAGGCGTACGCGTGGGAGCGGGTGGTCCGGTTCATCGACGCGAACGCGACGTTGGAGCTGCCGCGCGAGATCGGCGGTGCGGCATGAGCAATCCGTACCCGCCCGATTCGGTTCCCGAGGACTACGACGACGGCACCATGCCCAGCAACGTCGAGACCCTGAGCGAGCACGTCGTCGGTCACCGCATCGTGTCCGCCGAGCTTGGCGGGTTCGGCAGCAAGGCCAACTACTGGGGCCGCGATCACGGCTTGGTACTGACGCTCGACAACGGCGTTCGGGTCTGCCTCGCCGACACGTCCGACTGCTGCGCGTACACCGATCTCAAGGCGTTCCTGCTGCACCCGGAGAAGGTGGACCACGTCATCACCGGCGTGGCCACCACCGGCGGTTACACGAAGTGGCACATCTTCGCCGACCTCGGGGACGTGCTGGAGCTGACCGTCGAGTGGAGCTGTGGCAACCCGTTCTACTACGGCTACGGCTTCGACATCATGGTCGAGCCCGCGCCCGAGCCCGAGGGCGGTGCGTCGTGATCGCCCTCGCTGTCGCTGCTGTCTCCCTGCTGGTGCCCGCGGGCATCGTCGGCCCGCTGGCTCTCAACACCTGGAGGCAGCGGTGAGCAACCCCTGGGTTCTGGTCGTGGTCAACGTCGGCGCGCTGGCGTTCGTGATCCTGTTCGCCATCCGGTACGGGCGCCGCCAGGAGCGTAAGGCTCACGCCCGCCGCATCCACCCGGCCGCGCAGACCCCGGCCGAGCGCGACGCTTCCCTGCTGTTCCTGCGCAAGGAGGCCGGGAGGCCCTGCGAGTACGGCGACGCGACCTTCTCTTGCTCGGACTTCCTCGGGCTGTGGCAGCAGTGGTGCGGCCCTTGCCTCGCGCTGGGCGTGTTGCGCGACACGTTCCCCGAGTCTTCTCCGCTGCGGCCCACTCCGGACGGAGGTGCGTCGTGACCGACGAGAACCCGCGCATGCGTGAGCTGATCGAGAACTCCCTCGGCACGCCCGCGGCGAAGCGCCTGCGGGAGTCGGTGCCGGTGGAGGTGGGCCGGGAGATCGTGCGCCGGGCCGAGGAGAAGCGCGCCGAAGCGTTCGCCGAGTTCCTGATGGACGAGTTCTCCGACGGCGCGATCTCGATCGACTTCGCCGAGGACGACGGCGACTTCTCTCACGTCCAGATCAACGGCTACTTCGACCTGCTGAGCATCGCCCGTTCGGTGCTGGCGAAGGTCGCCGCCGAGTCTTCCCCACTGCGAGCTGACCTCGCTCCGCGCAGTGGGGCCGCGCACCCCGACCCCGTGTCACGTGACGGCGGGACCGGGTCGGGGTGCGCCTCCAACCCCTGACAGGGCTGTGGCCGCCGAGCGCCTACTCGACGGCCACCTAACCAAATCAACCAGACGGGAGTCTACCAATGACCGACCCCAAGACCGCTGCGGAGAGGTCGTTCATCGCCCTCGGAACCCAGACGTTCTCCGAGGACGACGTCGATGTCCGCATGTTCGACGGCGTGTTCGTGCTGGAGCTGCACCGCCTCATCCACGTCCACCTCGCCCCCGCCGACTTCAAGGCCTTGGTCGCCAAGATGGCCGATGCCCTCGACGCTGTCGCCGAGAAGGCGAAGAAGTGACCGGCCCGCAGAAGTACCGCGACCGCCAGACCGGCTCGCTGGTCGATGCCATGCAGAGCACCGGCGACAACACCCTCGAACTCTGCCGCTGGATCCCCGAGGACCGCCAGCGGATCGTCGACAACGCCGGGATGCCCGCCCAGTACCTGACCACCTCCAACGGGAGTGAGCGGGTCTGGCTCTTCGACTGGGTGGTGCGTGACAGCCACGGCCGCTGGCACCGGTTCAAGCAGGGTGCCTTCGCCAGCCAGTTCAGGCCCGTAGTCGAGACCCACTACCGGGTCGTCGGCACCGATGCCTGGGGCATTTCCCACATCACGCCGTCGCCGAGCGCGAGCGCCGCCCGGCGGTCGGTCGAGGACTTGAACGGCTGGGCCGCCGACCAGGGCCACCCGCAGAGCTGGCGTGCCGAGACCGCCGAGGTCGAGTGGAAGCCGCTGGAGGCGAAGCGATGACCCCCGAGAACTTCCCCGCTGCTACCGCGACCGCCGAAGCCCAGGACCGCTGCGACGCCTGGAACCGCGCGCACCCCCAGGGCACGCAGGTCCGCTACTTCGATGGCGTCTGCACGGTCGAGACCGCTACGACTTCGCCCGCGATGGTGGTGGGCCGGACCGCGGCGATCCACCTCGCGTGCCGTCAGGCCCCGACCGCGCTCGCTGTCCTGGAGTCCGTCACCCCCGAGGAGGGCAAGCGATGACCGGGCCGCTGACCGACGAGGTACTGACCGAGTTCGCGGAGAACGTGAGCTACGCCGACGGCCCGGAGGTGCGGGCGATGGCGAACGAGCTGCTGGTGCTGCGTCCGCGCGTCGCCGAGCTGGAGACCCAGCTGGCTCGGGTGCGTGAGACGCACCAGCCGGTCGATGCGCTGAACATCCGGCACCACCCCAACGGGCGGCTCACCCGAGTGTGCTCCGGGTGCGGCACCGACGACGGCAACTGGCAGATCTACCCCTGCCCCACCATCCGCGCGCTGGAGGTGCAGTCGTGACCGTTCTCCATTCCCCCGCCTGCGAGGCCCTGCTTCACCGCTGGGACCGCTACCCCCGGGAGTCGATGCCGCACCGGCTGGCGGACTTCGCGCACTCCCACACCGACCCGGAGGTGATGGCGTTGCTGGTGACGTTCTTCGACGAGGACCCGCCGGGGTCTCTGCCGTGGGAGCTGGCGGTCGAGCTGTGGCCGACGCTGGCGATCGGCGGTGCGCGATGACCTCCAGCTTCCAGCTGTACGAGTTCGCCAGCAACCACACCCGGTACCTGGGGTCTCACACCTCCCGTGGACTCGCTGAGCAGCGGGCCGAGGAGTACGTCTCCGGGCCGCTGATGTGGGCGGAGGTCGAGGCGGGTGTGTGGGATGCCGAGTCCGGTGACCGCGCCTTCCGCATCCGGGAGGTGACCCCGTGACCCGCGCGGAGCTGGAGGCGTACGCCCTCGAACTCGGGTGGGTCATCAACCGCCGCACGTCCGCGCTCGACACCGTCTTCTCGCGGGACGACCACACGCTGACCGTGTGGTGGGACGACGACGACGAGCTGTGGTGCGCGCGCGTCCGGGAGTATGGCGCCCCGCTTCTCGTGTCGGTGGCGGCGGTGCGCAAGCGGCTGCGGGAGTTGGCGGGCAGGTACACCCCGCCGGCGTCGCTGCTGGACACCGTGGCGATGGCCGTGGACGACGAGCACCCGGACCTCGCGGACCTCCCGACGGTGGAGGGCGAGCGATGAGCGACTCACCGTTCGGCCCGGCCCCCTCGGTCCCGACTCCCGCGCCAGGGGAGGCGTGCGCCGGGTTCGCCTGGCTCGGCCAGTCCTTCGCCTACTGCGACCGCTGCGCCCGGCCGTTCTGGGAGCACACCCACGAGGACCGGCTGCGCGATGGCGTTTGGGTCCAGGAGCCGATCACGCCCGAGGACGCCGCGGCGTGCCGACGGAAGTGGGGTAGCGATGCCCGCCCGTAAGCGTCCCCGCCCCGCTCCCCGCGCCCTGTGGATGGACCGCGTCGAGGAGACGTGGCGCCGCACCGGGTTCACGGCCCGCTCCCACGGGACCGGTGCACTCTCCTCCCGCAGCTACGAGACCTCGCCCGAGTCGGGCGACCGAAACCCTGGAGTCACACCGTGACCGATCTTGCCTTGTGGGTGCAGCGCTTGATCCTCCTGGCCCTCCTCGCTGGCGTGTTCTACGTGATCGCCGCGTTCGTCGCCTACGAGCGGCGGACTGCGGCGGCCTACTCGGACGAGGAGGAGCTGTACACCGACGACGAGGGGGCGGAGTGGGACCGGGCTCGGGACCGCTGGAACGACGATCAGTGGGAGGTGGCGTCGTGAGCGCGTCGACCGAACCCGACTGGACCCAGGTCCGCCGAATCAGAGACGACACGGGCTCGCACATCGAGCCCGGGCTCAACCCCGACTGGCCTGAGCTTTGGAAGCTGCGCTGGCAAGCGGCAGTCGTCCAGGCGACCACGGGCGTGCACATCGCCATCCACCAGAGCGCCTCGACCCCGCGCTGGTTCGGCCTCTCCTACTACGTCGGCGCCCTCAGCAAGTTCCTGTCGGTGAGCCTCGACTGCCACCAGATGTGGTCGCACCTCAACGGCATCGAGTCGGGCTACGAGATGGCCCGATACAAGGCGGCCGACGGCTGGCCTTCGAACGTCGTGGCCGCCGCCAAGGCGATGTACGCCCGCCTCCGCATCGGCGACCCCGAGCTGACGCAGGACTGGGCAGAACTCGACGTGGACACCCGCGACCACTACTGCATCGCCGCCGAGAACGCGCTCCGGTCGGCGGTCCAGGGGAGGGGGTGGTGATGAGCATCGACACCATCCAGCCGATCGCCCTCTCCACCGCCCGCGACGCCGCCACCGACCAGCAGCGCGCCGCCGCCCGGTACGTGGTCACCAAGGCCCGCACCCGGGCGGAGGCAGCCGAGTTCCTGGCGATGCTCGGCCTGGACCAGCAGAAGCCCCGCAGGCCCCGGAAGGTCCAGCGCCGCGACGGCTGGCCTAGCGACCTCGGCGCCAGGCCGAAGGCGAACCGGGCACCCGCCGGGCCGGGTGCGGTGGTGGAGCAGGCATGGACCGACAAGGCCCGCTGCCGCTACCAGCCCGACGGCAGGCACGGACGGTCACCTGCTCGGAGTGCGGGGACGACTTCACCACCACCCGGAAGAAGGCGGGCAAGTGCGGAGCCTGCACCCGCGCCGGCTCCCAGCACATGACCGCCACCGCCCCCATCACCGCCTACCTCCGGTGGTTGCGGGACGACTGCGGAATCTCGGTGCACCAGATCGCCGCCTCGTCGGGGGTGCCGTGGTCGACGGTGCAGAAGCTGCTGAAGGCGGGGGCGCCGCGGTCGATGTTGGTGGTCAACGCCCGCAAGATCCTCGCGCTCCAGCCGCAGGGGGTGGCGCCGTGAGCGAGTTCACCCGCACCGACGGCCTGTCCCGGCTGGTGATCGAGCGCGAGCCCGGCGGGCGGATCCGCATCGCCGTCCACGCCCTCGATGCCGAGGACGGGTACGCGGTCAGCTTCGACGGTGACGCCGCCCGCGAGATCGCCGACTTCGTGCGCCCGGTCCAGCTGTTCCCCACCGACCCGGTCCAGTACCGGCGCGATCAGTACGACCCCCGAGACAGCGAGGAGAGCCGATGACCACCACGACGGAGGCACCGACCGATCCCGGCCTCTATCCGAACGTTCCGGAGGAGGTCTATCACTCGGACACCGCCAGCCTGTCCAGCACCGCGGTCCGACTGCTCGTGAAGCAGGGTGGTCCGGCCAAGCTGCAGGGCGCCGAGCGCGAGCACAACGACGACTTCGACCTGGGCACCGCGGCGCACACCCTGCTCCTCGGGACCGGCGCCGACATCGAGGTGTTCGACGCCGCCTCCTGGCAGATCAAGCACGCCAAGGAGGGCCGCATCGCCGCCCGCGCTGGGGGGAAGGTGCCGCTGCTACGTAAGCAGTACGACACCACCCGCCGCATGGTCGACGCTGCGCTCAGTCGTCCCGAGGTGGCCGCCCTGTTCCCGCCCGCCCCCGAGGGGGTGGCCGAGATGTCGGGCTACGCCATCGACCCGGAGACGTGGGTCATGCTCCGCGCCCGCTTCGACTACCTGGTGTTCGGCCCGGACAAGCGGGTCAAAGTGCGGGACTACAAGACCACGAAGAACGCGGCGCCACGCGAGTTCAGCAAGAGCGCCGTGGACTACGGCTACCACGTCCAGGCCGCGCACTACATCCGCGTCCTGAAGGCGCTGGGCTACGAGGTGGACGACTTCGTCCTTCTCGCGCAGGAGAAGACCGCGCCGTACCTGACCAGCCTGCATGAGTTCGACGCCGAGGCGCTGGCCGCCGGGGATCGGGTCGTCACGGCGGGCATCGGCATCTACGCGCAGTGCTGCGACACCGGCATCTGGCCGGACTACGGGACCGAGACCAATCGGATGAGCCTGCCCTCGTGGGCGCTCGGGGAGTGGTGATCATGGCCGACGACAAGAAGGTGGACCTCGGCAGCTACGTCGAGGTGGCCGAGCGGATCGCCGAGGCTCGCAAGCTGTACCCGGACGGGGCGTTCCAGCCCGCAGTGGTGGAGCGGCCGTACTCGATGGAGGAGGTGGGCGGGCAGGCGTTCGTCGTCGTGGTCGCCGCCTTCTACCGCACCCCGGAGGATGAGCGGCCGGGCATCGGCATGGCTTGGGAGCAGGTGCCGGGCAAGACTTCGTTCACGCGGGGCTCGGAGTTGCAGAACGCGGAGACCTCGGCGTGGGGCCGCGCTCTGGTAGCGGCGCTGATCGCGGACACCAAGCGGGGCATTGCCTCGGCGGACGAGGTGCGGATGCGGACGGCGCAGTCCGCGGCCCAGCTCCCCCCCGCTGACTTCGCCCGCGCCGAGCTGCTGCGGCTGCTGAACAAGCTGGGCAAGAACTCCAAGGACGCCACCGCCCGGTTCGCCGAGCTGACCGGTGGCGGGAACCTGCGTACCTCCGACAACGCCGAGGCGATCGAGAAGCTGCTGGCCGAGTACCGGGCGGAGACGGCGTGACCGACTACTCCCCGGAGAAGGTGGATCTGGCGATCGCCGCCTGCGCCAACCGGATCGCGAACGGCGTCAAGGTCTGCGACGAGCGCTACACCACCTACCTCCAGGCCGACCACGCCTACGACGTGGCCTACGCCCACGCCTACCTCAACGCCGAGGGGCCGGCGCACGCCAAGAAGTACGAGGCCGAGATCGCCACCGAGAACGAGCGTCGGGCACGGGATGTTGCCGACGCCGCCTACCGGTACGCGGACCGCACGGCGCGGGCGGTGCAGGACGAACTGCGGGCGCTTCAGTCCGTGGGGGCCAGCATCCGCGCGATGTACCAGGTCGCCGGTCGAGGGGAGGGGGCATGAGGCAGGACCGCTGCCGCCACTGCGACCGCCCCATCGAGCGCTACTACGCGGACTACACCAAGGGGTGGAAGCACGAGGGCCAGGAGGGCGTCTACTGCCGCTCCACGATGGCCGAACCGGTGGAGGTCGTCCCGGCTCCGAACGGCTGCCAGCACTGCGGCATCGACAAGGACCAGCACCTCCAGCGCTGGGCGCCTGGCGTGCGGTGGCATCAGTGGGTCGAGCCGACCGACGAGCAGCGCAAGCGGCGGCTGCTGGACCGGAGGAACGCATGAGCATCTTCCATCAGGACGACTCGGTCACCCTCCACCACGGCGACGCGCTGGAGGTGGCCCGCACGCTGGCGGACGGCGCCGCGAACTGCATCGTGACGTCGCCGCCGTACTTCGGGCTGCGCGACTACGGGCAGCCGGGGCAGTACGGGCTGGAGGGCTCCCCGGCCGAGTACGTCGCCACCATGCGCGAGCTGTTCGCCGAGCTGCGCCGCGTGCTCGCCGACGACGGCACCCTGTGGCTCAACCTCGGCGACAGCTACGCAGGCAAGCCCGCCAGCGGGCGGGGGAAGGCCTCCGCGCTCGCCTCCCGTTCGGTCGCAGCGCGGCAGGGCGGCGGCGGGTACGTCACCGGACTGCCCGACAAGAACCTGATCGGCATCCCGTGGCGGGCGGCGTTCGCCCTCCAGGACGACGGCTGGATCCTGCGCAACGCGATCGTCTGGCACAAGCCCAACGCCATGCCCGAGTCCGTGGCCGATCGGCTGACCACCCGGTACGAGCAGGTGTTCCTGTTCTCCAAGAAGCCGCGCTACTGGTTCGATCTCGACCCCATCCGCGAGGCGCACATCTACGCCAACGCCGGAACCGCAGGCAGCGGTGGCTGGGCCGATGGTCAGTCCCGGGGCGTACCCACCAACGGCGCCCGCCACCAGTTCGGGCACAGCGAGGGCCGCAATCCAGGCGACGTATGGGAGATCCCGACGACCCCGTTCCCCGGCGCCCACTTCGCCACGATGCCGCCCGCGCTGGCCGAGCGCTGCATCCTGTCCGGCTGCCGCCCTGGCGGCACCGTGCTCGACCCGTTCTCCGGGTCCGGCACCACCGGCCTGGCCGCGGCCCGGCACGGCCGCCGCTACATCGGCATCGACCTGAGCGACGAGTACCTGGCGCTGTCCCTGCGCACCCGCCTGCAGCAGCCGGGCCTGAACTTCGAGGAGGCGAGCGCATGACCCTGCGCCCGAAGTTCCGTCCCCGCTCCTCCCGTCGCCGCCCGGAGGGCTTCTCCCCCGAGGTGAAGGCGATCGTCGCCGCCCGCTCCAAGGGTCGCTGCGAGCTCGCCGCCGACTGCCCCCACCCGCCGTCGGAATACCACCACAGGGCCCCTCGCGGGCTCGGCGGTACCAGCCTCGCCTGGGTGAACTCGGCATCGAATTCGCTGCACATCTGCCAGGCCCACCATTCCCACCTGGAAAGCCATCGCGCCGAGGCGTACGCGAACGGGTGGCTGGTGCGCCGCAACGGCAACCGCACCGCCGCCGATGTCCCGGTCCTACTGTCCGAGGGGTGGCGGCTGCTCACCGACCACGGCTACAAGTGGCCGGCCCCGACACCCGAAGGGGAGGCGAGCTGATGGCGACCACGGCCGACCAGTTCACGGCCACCGAGCGTGACCTGTTGCGCCGCCTCCATGCCATCGTCGGCCCGGCCATCACCTACCCCGGGTACCTCCGGGACCAGAACGAGCGCTCCGGTGGCGGCCGGGGTTTCGCCTACGAGGTGGGCACCTCCTCGCTGCACGGCACCTGGCACGAGTGGCTCGTGGCCGAGCGGTTCGCCGATGGCAGCCCGCGGTTCTGGCGCACCGGTGAACTCCTGCGGGAGGCGCACGTCAGCTTCGCCCGGGTGGAGCGGTGGGCTGCCGGCCTGCCCGGTGAGGTGCGGGCGAAGGCGCAGCGGTGGTGGGCGACCTACCCGCGTGAGACCAGGGACCTTCCCCGGTTGGCGGCGCTGACCCTGGCCGCGCTGGATGGGGAGTTCGATCCGGTGCCGGAGCATCCCGCGCTGTTCGAGGTCGAGGGGGTGGGGTTGTGAGCGGCACCGAGATGTGTGACGGCTGCTGGGCCGTCTACCAGGCGTGGTCGGGGTACCGGTTGCCGCGGCGTCTGCGGATCAGCAACGACGCGATGCGGGACATGTCCCGGGCGGGGGTGGTGGAGCGGTCGCGGTTGCGGTTCGAGGAGTGGCGGGACCTGGTGAACCAGCAGCAGCGGCTGATCCGGGAGCGGTGCTTGCGGGAGCGGCATGTGGTGACGGTGCCGTCCGAAGCGGGGGAGCAGTTCGTGCTCGAGCTGGGGGTGGCGTGATGCGCGGCTCGAGTTATCGGCTCCGACCAGGTAAAATGAAGGCGGCCCCGGGTGACCCCGTTCGGTATTGGCGTACTGAGCGGAGCCGCGATCCCGAGGCCTACCCCTTCCTGATTTCGACACCGAAAGGGGGTCCGGTGATCATAGCTGCGCTGTGTGACCTGTACCTGTCGTACCTTCCATCCGCGCCCCTCGTTCGAGGTGAGGCGCGATGACCAAGATCGAATGGACCGACCGCACCTGGAATCCGGTCACGGGCTGTGACAAGGTCTCGCCCGGCTGCGACCACTGCTACGCCGAGGGCATCGCCAACCGGTTCGCTGGCACCCCGCAGTTCCCGAATGGGTTCGGGGTGACGCTGCGGCCGGAGAGGCTGGCTCAGCCGTTGCGCTGGCGGAAGCCGCGCCGGGTGTTCGTGAACAGCATGTCCGACCTGTTCCATGACGAGGTGTCGATCGACTACATCGCCAAGGTGCTCGCTGTCATCGCGCTCACCCCGCAGCACACCTACCAGATCCTGACGAAGCGGCACGCTCGGATGCGGTCCATCGTCACGAACAGGTGCCACTGCACGGGGGGCCACCTTGACGGCGAACACCTCCGCTCGGCGATGGCGTGGGCTGTGTCGAAGGCGAACCCGGACCGCGTGCCGGGGATGCCCGACGACGCGGAGCAGCAGGTCTACTTCGAGGCGGGCTGGCCGCTGCGGAACCTCTGGCTGGGCGTCAGCGCCGAAGACCAGAAGTGGGCGGACATCCGAATCCCCGCACTCATGGAGACCCCCGCCGCAGTGCGGTTCCTGTCCGCTGAGCCGCTGCTGGGCCCGATCGACCTGCACGACACCCCGCTGGACTGGGTGATCGTCGGCGGGGAGAGCGGGCGGGGCGCTCGGCCGATGCACCCGGACTGGGCGCGCTCCCTCCGCGATCAGTGCGAGCAGCTCGGGGTCGCCTACCTGTTCAAGCAATGGGGCGAGTGGATGCCGAACGGGTTCTGGCGCAGGGACACCGGCCGCCCGGCTGGCAACCCCCGCGAGCACGCCTTCGAGACGGGCGGGCGGAACGGATTCCTGCCGTTGATGGCCCGCGTCGGGAAGAAGCAGGCGGGACGGGAGCTGGACGGCCGCACGTGGGACGAGTTCCCGAAGGTGGTGCCGCTGTGACCTCCGACGAGATCCGCGCCGCCTACCTCGACGTCATCGCCCCGGCGATGGTCGGCCACGACCGCGGAGTATGGGAGCACCTGGACGAGTCTTCCCGGGAGTGCTACCGGCGTGACGCCGCACCCGTGGTCGATGCGCTCGCTGCTGCCGGTCTGCTGCCCCGCCGTGTCACCACCTACGCCGAGCTGGATGCCCTGTCGGTGGACTCGATAGTCCGCGTGGGCCACTGCGTGTACCAGTCGTCCGGCCGAGGCTACTTCTCCGGGCCTGACAGCCACGAGATCGACAGCGACCTGCTGCTGGACATGGCCGAGGACGAGCCGGTGTGGGTGCTGTGGACCCCGCCCGACGAGGGGGTGCAGGAATGAGCACCAGATGCCAAGCGACCACCACCGTCCCCGGCGGTCACGCCTGCCAGGAGGGCCTGGTGCGGTGCGAGAAGGAAGGCCCGCACAACCGGCACGAGAACACCCGCCACTGCCCGCCGGGGCACGGCTGGACCGACCGCCCGCCATCCGATGCGGGGGAGTTCGCGGTAGTGATCCGCCGCGGCCCGAAGTGCTTGCAGCCGGACACGAAGTCGCTGCTTCCGCAGACGATCTTCGACTCCCGTGACGAGGCCGAGAAGGCGTGCGCCTGGTATCGGCAGGCGTTGGCGTGCAGCTTCCCGAAGTACGCGCGGCACTGCCGGTACGTGGTGGTCGAGCTGACGGAGGTGCAGTCGTGAGCACCGGTTCCACTCCCAGCGTTGAGACCTCCGGACCGAACGAGGAGCAGAGATGAGCGTCAGCAAGCGGGTCCGGTACGAGGTACTGCGGCGCGACAACCACACCTGCCGGTACTGCGGCGGCGCCGCGCCGGACGTGAAGCTCACCGTCGACCACGTCGTCCCCGTCGCCCTCGGCGGCAGCGACGACCCGACCAACCTGGTCACCGCCTGCGCGGACTGCAACGGCGGCAAGACCTCAACCGTGCCGGATGCGCCGCTCGTCGCGGACGTGAACGCGAAGGCGGTCGAGTGGGCCAAGGCGATGGCGATCGTCGCGCAGGGTCGCGCCGTGGAGCGGGCCGAGCGCTACGACATCGCCGCCGGACTGTTCGACCACTGGGCCAAGTTCCGGCCCGACGCCGGCGCCGCCTCGGCGCTGCCGGTCGGCTGGGAGAACTCGATCTGGCAGTTCATGGAGGCCGGGCTGGAGGTCGAGGACCTCGAAGAGCTGATGGTCCTCGCGCTCACCACGGCCACCGTCTCGCAGAAGTGGAAGTACTTCTGCGGCTGCTGCTGGAAGAGCATCAAGCGATCCCAGGAGCACGCCTCCCGGATCGTCGCCAACTGGAGCAGCGACACCGTCACGGACGACGACGATCGCGTGTACACGCCGGAGGTTGTGGACTGGAGGTGGGAGTGCCTCGCGAAGGAGTGGCGCGAGGACTACGGCACCCAGTTGGCCGAGTGCATGTGCGACTACATCCGCGGCGAGGCCGAGTTCTGCGGCGATTACGTCTGCAAGCTCCAGCTCCACACCCTCGGCTCCGGGATGCGGATGAATCCGGAGTACGTGCGCACGTTGCTGACCGCGACGGCCGCCGATGCGGCCGAGCGGATCGCCCGAGAAGACCAGGAGGCCCACTGATGCCCGCTGGAGCACGAGACCACGGCCGCATCCCCTGCGGTCTCTGGAACAGCAAGCCGTTCCGCGCCCTGTCCCGCACCGCGCAGGCGATGTGGGCGCAGCTGACCTCGGACCGCGACGTCAACAACGCCGGCGTCCTGCCGTTGCAGGTGGCGAAGTGGGCGGGCGGCTGCGACGAGATGACCGAGGCGGACATCTGGCGTGACCTCACCGAGCTCGCGAAGGCCGGGTTCATCGTCGTCGACCGCGACACCTTCGAGGTGCTGCTGCGCTCGCACCTGCGTGACGACGGGCTGCTCAAGCACAAGTACATCTGGCTCAACGCGATGAAGTGCATCCGCGCCGCGGCCTCACCGCAGATCCGCAAGGCGCTGGCGATCGAGCTGTACAAGTTGCAG
This sequence comes from Nocardia sp. NPDC057227, assembly GCF_042669725.1. Taxonomy (NCBI): domain Bacteria; kingdom Bacillati; phylum Actinomycetota; class Actinomycetes; order Mycobacteriales; family Nocardiaceae; genus Nocardia; species Nocardia sp. NPDC057227. Next base: position 16,317 of record NZ_JBHUXA010000036.1, read on the forward strand.
CGCCCGGAGGCTACGGAACTGGCCGATGAGCTGGCCGGGGAACCGGATCCCGATCCCGATGAGATGCCATCCGAATCCCATTCCGATCCCACCCCTTCCACCCCCGTGGAATCCCATTCGAATGCCATCCCGATCCCATCGGGGTCCCATCCCGAACCCACCCCCTCCACCCCCTCCGAAACGATGGCATCGGAATGCCATCCCGATCACTGCGGTGAAGGTGAGGGTGAGGGTGTAAGTAACTGTTCTGAAATTGGTTACGTTGAAAGATCTTCTTCGTCGGAAACCGCGACGAAGGCCGATCAGCCGGAGCGCCCGGATGCCGAAGCGCTCTGCGCCCACCTCTGCGACCGCATCCGCGCCAACGGTTCGAAGGCCGCCGTCACCAAGCGCTGGCGCATCGAGGCCCGGTTGCTCCTCGACCGCGACGGCCGCGACTTCGACAAGGCGATGCGGCTCATCGACTGGTCCCAGGACCACCACTTCTGGAAGACCAACATCCTGTCGATGCCCAAGTTCCGGGCGAAGTACGACCAGCTCCGCCTCCAGGCCAACGCCGAGTACCGCCCGCAGCTGGCCGTGGTCAACGGCGGCATGTCCCGCGCCGACGAGAAGGTCGCCCGGTACCTGAGCTACGGCACCCCGAGCCGCGGGCAGGGGGAACTCGAATGATCACCGACGAGGACAGGCAGACCGCAGGCATGGTCCTGGCGAAGTGCGCCGCGAACGACCCGTGGTTCCCGGCGGGTGGTGAGTCCACGGTGCTGGCGTGGGCCGAGGTGTTTTCCGAGTCCGGGCTGGGTCGTGAGGATCTGCTGGCCGGGGTGGCTCGGGCGTACCGGGTGTGCGAGGACGGGTTCCGCCCCTTGCCGGCGTCGGTGGTGCGGCACGCGAGGGCGGCGTACTTCGAGCAGTTGAAGTCCCTGCCCGAGGACCGGCGCCAGCTGATGGAGCGTGCGAATCACGTGCTCCAGGACATGGGGTTCGCCCCGCCGGTGGCGCACCGGTGGGCTCGGCGGGTGGCGTTGGGCCGCTCCCCGAACGTGAACCTGACCGAGGACCAGATCGCGGAGTTCAAGAAGCGCATGGCCGAGCGGGAGGCGATCGAGCAATCGCCGCCGCGGCCGATGGGCGAGATCGAGTTCGGGCGCTCGGTGGACGAGGAGCCCGACGAACCGACGGAGGACGAGTCATGACCGAGCCCACCCCCAGCGTCGTGGACATCGCGACCGAACAGGCCCAGCTGGGCTGGATGCTGTGCAGCCCCACCGGAATCGCCAACGCCATCTACCGAGCGCTGTCGGAGACCGACTTCCGCATCGGCGGGCACGGCGCCATCTTCCGGGCGGTGATGGACATCCACGCCCGCGGCGAGGTCGTCGACCCGGTGACGGTGTGCGCCGAGCTCGAGGAGCGCGGGGAGTTGGAGGCGGTGGGCGGGCCGGCGTACATGGTCACGCTCACCGCGACCTACGACGGGCCGCGGTTTTGAAGCCCCCGCCGATCTCCGCCGTGTACGCGGACTGCATCCACCGCCCCTGCCCGACCTGCTCCTCCGCCCCCGGTGAGCCCTGCCGGAACCCGATCAACCGCCTGCCCCGGCGGATTCCCTGCGTGACCCGAACCCGAGACGAGAGCGAGACCCGATGAGCGGCCCATTCACCGACGCCACGCTGCTGGAGATGACCACCAGCAGCGCCTTCGATGACGTCCACCAGAACCTCGCCCGTGCGCTGCTCGATGCCGGGGACCGTGTCGTCCGGCTGGAGGCTCAGGAGGCGCTGTTCCGGCGGCTGCTGAACGAGGAGCGGGCCCGCCACGGCGTGACGCAGTCGATGCGCGCCGACGAGCTGACGACGAAGGGCGTGCTCCGCGCCCGCGTCGCCGAGCTGGAGGATCAGCTCGAGCGAGCCGACGACCCTTGCCCCCACGACCCGGTGGGCTACGTCCACGCCGGCCCGGTCTCGGTCCACTCCTGCGCTGCCTGCCGGGTGCGGGTGGAGGGGTGGGTGCAGTGGCGGACGGGGGAGCGGGCGACGTTCACGCGGTTCACGAGGAAGCCGAGCGAGTACCTGTCGATGGAGCCGGAGTGGGCGACCGAGGCGTACGGCTTCCCGCCCGCGCCGGAGGCCTTCCAGGAGCACGTCGCCTCCGATGGCAGCCACTGGACCTACGAGCTGACCGGGCCGCGCCGGATGTGGGAGCTGGCCCGGTACGCACCCGAGGAGGTGCAGTCGTGACCGAGGCGAAGACGTACCCGTGCGCCAAGTGCGGCGCGCAGAACCCCGACTGGTGGACGTTCGAGACCGGGTGGCCGAACCGCATCCGCTACTGGTGCCTCGGCCACATCCCGTGGACGGCGCGGCTGCGGCTGTGGTCGCAGGAGAGGGGCGACCGGTGACTCAGGTTCCGCGCTCGATCGGGGATGCCGATTCCGGCCCCCTGGTGTCCACGGAGAGCGATCGGGGGGTGGCCAGCGGGCGTGGAGCCGCCACCGGGGACGGGCGGGGGTGTGTGGAGGCGGGAGCGATCGACCGCATCCGCGCCAGCGAAACCCCCGACCGGCTCGCCCTGATCCGCGCCCTCGCCGAACGGTGGATCGCCACCCCGAACGACTACGACGAGGACACCGAGCAGCGCATCACCGACGGCTGGGAACTGCGCACCCTCCTCGCCGCCACCGAGCCGTTCGACTTGGACGAGCTGCCCGCCCGGACGTTGCGGGCGAGGCAGGAAGCCGACGCCGCTCGCCGCGGTGTGCCGTTCGATCCGGCCGACTACGACGGCTTCCTCACTGTGATCGACGACGACCGGGATGAGCCGACCACCGAAGGAGAGGGCCACTCATGAAGAACCGCGACTGGCGCAATCAGGCCGAGTACGTCTACAGCGAGTCCCGATTCCTCATCGGCGAGGCCGATGACGGACGCCTGTACGCCCGCCAGCTCCGGCGCCCGGTCTACCGCCGGTTCGACCGGCGGAACCCGCTGCACTGGCTGGCGTGGTTGGGCACTCGTCTACGCCTCCAGGTCGTGTGGCTCGAGTTGGAACCGGCGGGTACCGAATGACCACCCGGAAGCGCTCCCGCGCCAGCGCCAAGGCGGCAGGCACCCGCCACGAAACCTCCATCGCCACCTACCTCGCCACCCACGTGGACGACCGCATCGAGAGACGCCGCCTGTCGGGGTCGAAGGACCGCGGCGACCTGTCCGGGGTGCGCACCATCCATGGCGGCCGGGTCGTGGTCGAGGCGAAGGACCACGGGGGCCGGGTGCAGGTGGGGCCGTGGCTGAACGAGGCCGACACCGAGCGCCGAAACGACGATGCAGTGGCTGGCGTAGTGGTGGCGAAGCGAAGGGGCGCCTCCGATCCGGGGGCGCAGATCGTCCTGATGACCGTCCGGGATCTCGTGGCCCTAATGACGGGGAACAGACCGCCCGAGTCATGAGTCGGCGCGGGAAACCCGCTGGTAGATGGTAAGATTCGGGGGTGGCCGGGAGGTGTGGAGACCGCCCGGCCACGGACCGAATCCACCCCGTAGAAAGTGGAGTTCAGCCATGAATGATCGTACCGAGGCCCGGCGGCAGCGCTTGATCGCCCGTGCCACCGAACTGGGGGTCTTCGACCGCCCCGAGGATCGCACCGACGAGGAGCTGTTCTGGGCTATCCGCGCCGAGGAGTCGGGTGCCGACTGGCTCACCCGCGTGGAGTCGCTGCCGTCCGATGAGGCGAAGCGGGATGCGTGGCGGCGCCTCTCGGATCAGATGTGGGCGGCGGCCCGCGCGGGAGGGCAGCCGTGAGCGGGCATGGGATGCCGAGCACGTTCGCCGCGCCGCGCGACTGCGAGCACAACTGGGAGGCGGTCTCGATGGTGTTCGAGGGTCAGCTTCTCGACCGGGAAGGCCGAGTCGTTGTGCGTCAGCCCGATCCTCGCAAGGGCAGGGTGTACTTCATCTGCCGAGGCTGCGCCTCCCACACGTACATGACGACGCAGTGGCTGGGTTGCCGCATGTACGGCAGCGAGGACGCCATCCCCGAGGAGCATTGAGAGCGGATGGGGACCAGTGCCTATAGCAGGCCCGCGTGGAGCCCCGAGGATCAGGAGGAGCCCTCGTGACCGTCGGGGATCACCCGCTTGCTAGCTCGCAAGCCGAACTGGCAAGCCGGACCGAGGAGAAGCGATGAACGCGATCGAGAAGGCCATCCCGGCCGAGGTGTGGCGGGTGTGGAATCCGGCCGACGACTGGAAGCAGTACGGCGAATGGGTGGACTGCCGTCCGCCACTGCGGAACCTGACCGAGGGCATGGCGGTGACGGTGGACTACGCCGACGGGCGGCGCATGAGCTTCCGCGTGGTCGGTGGGCAGGCGACGCCCGAGTCGGAGTTGCTGCCGAAGATGCTCGCCTGGCGCGATCCATTCGAGGGCCATCCGTGAGCGCCTGGGAGTACCGCTCGAAGGCGGCAGCCCTCCTGACCGAGGAGCAGGCATCCACCCCGGAGGAGATCGCGGGCGAGCTGATCGGCGCGGGCTACGTCCAGCCCGTCGACCGCGCTGCCGTGGCCGAGGAGCTGGCGAAGCACGACGGCATCTACCTCGAGGACGACACCGAGTACTGCGAGTGCGGGAAGTGGCTGGAGCGCGAGCAGTACGAGTGGCCCGATCATGTCGAGGACATGCTGGACCGGTGGATCACCGAGGCTGGCCGAGCGGAGAGGACGAGCGCATGAGCAACCGTGGCGATGGCCTGGGTGCTGCCCTGGGGTTCCTGGACGGACCCCCGGAGCGGGTGGAGTGGTGGCATCCGCTGTGCATCATCGGCAGGCACAGGCCGGGGCCGTTGACCGCGATCCCCCGTCTGGAGCGGTCGGCTTCGATGGATCAGCTGGTGGAGCGGGGCTGGGTCGAGCGCCGCTGCCTCCGCTGTGGCAGGTCGCTGTAGCCATGGCGAACCCGGAGCAGCCCGTCCTCGACGAGATCGACCGGTTGGTGTCGTGGCAGATCGAGGAGGGCCAGCGCCGCGGCGACGGACCGGACCTCCCCGAGGAAGACGAGCCGATCCTGGTCGGCGGTCCCGGCACGCTCATCGACCCGGAGATGCGCGACCGTGGCCCGGCCCAGCGCCTCCCCGAGGGGCCGTGGTGGCGGTGCGACAGCCCTCTCCATGTCTGGTTCGAGTTGATCAGCGAGCGCCAGGGGCCGGGCTGGAGCAACGTCGCGCACGTGGTGAAGGTCTGTGATGTCGAGGTCGCACGCTGGGTGACGCCGATCGGGTATCCGCTCTCGGAGATCTACCAGGTGGAGCTGACCGTCGACTCATGGGAGCGGCCAACCAGCGTCCGGCTGCCACGCTGGATCGCCCTGCGCTGCCCCACCCGGCCATCGCACGGCACATGGCGGGAGTGGTCGCCCGAGTAGCCGCGTTTGCGCTGCTGAGCACCCCTGCGCGGCGGCTCGAGATCCGTCGCGGATTTCCCTAGACTCGAACCTATGAGCGACCTCCTCCACCGGTGCCGCCAGGGGAAGCGATGCAAGTCCCGCACCCGCACCCCCGCGAACGAGTGGTTGGCGTGTGGGGTGGAGCGCCCGGACTCGTTGTGTCGGGCGTGTGAGGAGTCGGCGTTCGACGCCATCCGCGAACTCGACAGCGACATGGGGTCGCTCGAAGCCGCGTGGCACGAGATCAAGGCCACCGTGTCCGGGCCGAAGGTGTCTGGGTCGTCGGAGTTGCCGATCCCGATCCCGCTGGGCGTGGATGCCCTGCTGCGGGAGATCGACGCCGAGGTGACCCGCTGGGCCATCCGCGCCACGGGGGGCGAGGAGCTGAGGAACGCGCACTCGATGTTGTGCGCGAACCTGGGCACCCTCGTGGACCTCCCGCCGCAGCGGGTGACGGTGTGGCAGCCTCACCCCGACGGCGGGGACGACCCGGGAGACCTCGTGCTGGATGGGGTGGACGCTGTGCTGCGGCTGGCCCGGTTCCACGGTCGGGCGCAGGCGATGCTGGGACTGACCGAGGTGACGACGCTGCTGCCCGACCCGTGCCCGCACTGCGGGCGGAAGGCGCTGGCAGTGTCAAAGGATCAGGAGCGGGTGATGTGCCAGGGGTGCCGAATCTGCTGGGACTCGGCGCACTTCGCGCTGCTGTCGAACGTGCTCGACTACGAGCGCCGGGAAGTGCGGGCAGTCGCATGATGCAGGACCCGCACGAGATGCGCCGCTTCATCGCCGGGCTGATCAGCCGGGCGCAGCGAGGCAAGAAGGCATGGCCGCCGGAGGAGCCGGACTTGATCGCGGCGGACGCGGTTGTGGCCGAGACCCGCTGGCATTCGGTGGTCGCTCTCCCGCAGCGCGTCCACCCGGCCTTCTTCGCCGCGGGCGGGCTGCTGCAACCGGTGAGCATCACGAACCCGTCGAAGGAGATCCCGTCGATGGTGCGCCAGGGCGACGACGTGTTCCTGCCGCCCGAGCACGCCCGCCTCATGGCCGCCGCGCTGATCGCGGGCGCTCGGCTGGCGGAGCAGACGCAGGCCGAGTTCATGGCGGCTCAAGGAGACGATGCGCCGTGACTGTCATGACGGACTTCCACGAGTTCATCCAAGCGCTGATCGCGGGCGAGCTTCCGTGGGAGGTGTGGGAGTGGGAGTTGCCCGAGGACCCGCCGAGGCGGCACTACGGCCCGTTCGAGTACCGAGTGGTCTCCCGGCACCGCACCCAGAACGCCGCCATCAACTCGAAGAACAGGCAGCCGCCCGCTCCGGCGAGCTGCTGGTATCGGGTGATCGACCGCAGGTGGCCGCACCTGGAGAGCGGCGTGTGGCGAGAGCGGGTGGCGGCATGAGCGATCCCCGCACCGTCATCTACTCCTGGTGTACGTGCGGCCACGCGGACACGTGGCATATAGACGGCGGACCCTGCACCTACATCACCACCCACTTCGAATCCGCTGACGGGGAGCTGGTGATCGACGACCCCGGCGACGACTGCGGGGCTCTGCAGCTGGGGCATGTGGATGTCTTCGTGTGCCACGACTGGGCGCCCGCTGGGGAGGGGATGGTGCGCTGCTGCCTCAACTGCCCGGCGGAGTGGCCGCAGTGGCTTCGAGAACCGATGGGCTTCTGCAAGCCAGGGGGCACCAGCAGATGACCATCAAGCGCAGCAACCTGGATTGGGCTCGGGACATCGCCCGCGCCTACCGGTCCGCTCTCCGCGCCGAGAACCCCACCCGTTGCGACGAGCTGGACGAGTTGGCCCGCAAGCGCGGCCAGCTCTGGGTGGCCCCGACCGCGATCCCTACGGAGGCGGCGGAGTATGGCATGGACGCGGTGCTCCCGGCGAAGCTGATCGAGCGGTTCTGGGGCATCCCGGCGGCCACGCTGTACGGCTGGAAGTCGAAGGGTCTGCTGGCCGACCGCGGCGAGCCTGGGGCGCCCGCGTTTCTGGTGCAGGACGTGGTCGATGTGCAGGCCCGGAACCGGAAGACGGCGTGAGGCGTGGCGACTGGACAGCGGGTTGATCTTCCGGGAAGATCGAGCGCAATGGCACAGTTGTGTCCGCGCTCGGCCGACTCCGGCCCCTCAAGTCTTCGGAATTTCCTTACCGTTGGCTCCCGCGCCTTCCCCTGAATTCCATCCCTGCCGGTTCAGGGCTGGGCCCGCAACCTTGAACCCGAGGAGGCGTCGTGGCCCGGATGCTCGGCAAGGCGGCATGGGATGGCCTGTTCTGCCACTGCTGCAACGACCGCCGCTCCAACCATCACCAGCGGCAGCGTGAGGAGCAGGAGTGGCGGCGGGAGTCCGACCGGCAACTTCGATCGCCCGAGGAGGCGTCATGGCCGACCCGCACGTAGACAACCGCGAGCACGGCCACGTCACCTGGTGGAAGGGCTTCGGCCCCACGGCCACCTTCGACGTCTACAGCGGCCCGTGCACCCACATGGAGGGCATCAGTCATCTGGGCCGCTGTGTCGCGTGGGGTTGGGACTTCCGCCACTACACGCTCGACGAGTGCCAGCGCTGCCATGCGCGGGCCTGGCATGACGAGCGGATGCGCCCGACGACCCCGTGGCTGGCGACGCAGCCATCTCTGATCGGAGTCTGATGCTCGAAGCCTGGATCCGTTCGTGGCTCCATCCCGCTCCCCGGAGCCTGGAGTTCCATGCCCCGGTCGGCTGGCTGGAGATCCCCTGGGGGCCGGCGTGACCCGGTACAGCTACGACACCGAGTTCCTCGAGGACGGGAAGACGATCGCGCTGATCTCGATCGGCATCGTCTCCGAGTCGGGTCGGGAGTACTACGCCGTCAACCGGGACGTGCCCGTCCGCCGCATCCGCAAGCAGCCGTGGCTGATGGAGAACGTCGTGCCCGGCCTGCCCAAGCCCGCAGGCGACTGGAACAACCACATGCCCCGCTCGTGGCTGTTCGACTACCACAACCGGGCGGTGAAGAAGCGGGACCGGATCGCCGCCGAGGTCCGCGAGTTCCTCCTCGCCGAGGGTCCGCCGGAGCTGTGGGCGGACTACGGCGCCTACGACCACATCGCCCTATGCCAGCTGTTCGGCCGGATGATCGACCTGCCCGAGGGCCTGCCGATGTTCACCCACGACCTCCAGCAGGCGCTGGAGAGCGCCCCGGAGGGGTTCGTGGTGCCGCAGCAGGAGTCGGGGCTGCACAACGCATTGGAGGACGCTCGGCATCTCGATCGGACCCTGCGAGCGTTGCTGGTGTCCGCGTGAGCGCCCAGCAGCCGCACGTGCAGACCGAGGTGCAGCGGGTGTGGGAGATCCTGCTGGACGACGGCAGCGTCTACACCTTCAATGAGGAGCCCACGGCCGCCGCCGCGCTGGCGAAGGCCGAGGCCGACCGTGCCGCCTCCGTCGAGATGATGGAGCGGTTCGAGGCCGAGTATGGCCCCGGCGAGAGCGAGAAGGGTGCCGACTACTACCGGTCCCTGCGCTACGCCAAGGTCCGTCAGCGCACCGGCGTGAGCGTGAACGTCTACACCACCGAGTACGGCCCGGAGATCGCTGCCGAGGAGCTGGATGTCCAGCGGTCGGCGCGCACGGAGGAGCGGGCGTGAGCGACGACGAGTCCGGCTACGTCTTCAAGATGCCGTTCGTCACGGTGACCAGCGAGGGTGGTCCGCACGAGGACCGCGCCTACTGCGCCGGGTTCGCCATGGGCGAACTGGACATGGCCCTGCGGATGCGCAAGGCCATGGACGCCTGGCCGCTGTCCAGGCCGATCGAGACGGTGAACCGGCCGCAGGCGGACCTGATCGCGATGAAGCACGGCTGCGTTGCCTCCTTCGCCGAGACCGAGGTGGAGGGCTGGCTGACGCTGACCGTCGATGTGGCCGAGGAGGATGCATGACCGACCTGACTGCCACTCCCGGCCGCCGTTTCGAGGTGGGCCGTTACACCTTCGAGTACGACCGGCAGCGCCCCCGTGGCCGCCGCTGGGGTTGCGAGAGCCGTGGGCGAGGCATCTCCTGCTGCGCCACTCCGCTTCACGCCTGGGTTGGGTTGCGGCGCTGGCTGGCCGAGAAACCCAGGGCGCTGTGATGCACCTCCTCGCCGTCGGGTTGCGCTTCACCGCCCGCCGTCTCCTTGCCCTGTCCAACCGCCTCTCCCCTCCGGTCCCGCTGCCTGCGTCTCACCCGGCAGCGAGAGCCGTCCTGGCGCGGGCGGGCCTGGAGAAGGTCGGCCCGGGCTGCTGGCGCTACACCGGCTCCAACGGCACCCCGTGGCTGCTGCGGGGTTCGGCGAGCCCTGGAGTGCAGTTGACCCCGATGTCCGACCCCTACAGCCAGGAGAAGCCGTGAGCCGGAAGTTCGCAGGCAAGGTGGTCGTGGACCGCCGGGCCGGGATCGTGACGGTGGATGGCGAGGAAGTCCCCTGGGAACTCTCGGCCGACATCGGCGTGACCGTCGAGCTCGGCGACCCGAAGCGCACCACGGTGAGCACGGTGGTGCTCGGCATCCTCTGCGACGACGTGGAGGTAATCCCGGCCGACCGGGGCGAGGCGGAGAAGCCGTGAGCACCCCCGCCGACCTGAACGCCGACTTCACCGCGGGCAACTGGTTCGTCCAGGACGTGAAGCAGGTGATGGACCTCTTCGCCGTGATGGTCGGCGCACCGGAGGGCCACTACGACCCGCAGATCGAGGACGTGCGCGAGTACGGGCAGGACTACGTGCTGGCGCGAGCCCGAGCGGAGCTGGAGGCGCTGTGAGCGTCCTGGCTGACCGCTGGGACCGTTTCCTGCTGTGGGTGGCTCGGCGCATCGTCTCCCGCTTCGGCATCCACTACTGAGGAGCAGCTTCCATGGGTTGGTCGATCGGCTACGACACGAACTGGAAGCGGGACATCGGATACGGCGTCCCGGCCCAGTGCGACCACCCGGACTGCACCGAGGAGATCCACCGGGGCCTGGCCTACGTCTGCGGCAGCGAGCCGTACGGCGGGGAGCACGGCTGCGGCCTGTACCTCTGCTCCGTCCACCTGCTGTACGCCGAGGTCGACGATGAGGTGGTGCAGGTGTGCGGCCGGTGCGCCTCCGACGCCGAGCCGTTCACGCCGAAGCCGGATGTGGCCGAGTGGCTGCGGTGGAAGCTGAGCGACGCGAGCTGGGCCGAGTGGCGCGGCGAGAACCCCGCCGAGGTGGAGGCGCTGACCGCCCGCCTCGCCACCGTCTAACAAGATCATTCTTCCGCGTTTCCGCTGGTGGCACCCCAACCGTCGCCCGCTATGTCCGATTAGGAGTGCCCCATGGGTTCCGTCGACCTCGACACCGTGCTGACCGTCGGCAAGGTGGCCCTCATCGTCATCAAGGCCGTCATCGAGATCCTCGGGGCGCTGTGATCCGCTCCCGGCTCGCCGCGGTCCTGCGCTCGCTCGCCGACCGCCTCGCGCCTCTCCCGGCCGAGCGCGTCTTCATCGGCGGCCAGGACGGCGAAGGCGACGACGCGCTGTACCCGTCGGCGATCGTCGCGGCATCCGCGCTGCCGACCTGGTACCGCCCGGCGACCCTGTTCGTCGACTCCGTTGTGGTGGGCGCTGGCGGCGGGGGTGGTGGTGGCGGGATCTCGTTCGGCAATGATGGCTTCGGCGGCGGCCCGGTCGGCGCGCCCGCCTGACATGACCACCACCGAGCCCGAGTGCGTCACCAAGCTCCTCGGCACCAAGTCCTCCCACCGCTGGCAGTCCAAGCCCGGCCGCATGGACTCCCTGAACCTCCGCTTCGTCTGGCCGACGGACTCCCGTTGGGGCATCCCGACCTTGCAGCCGTGCGGGTTCGAGCCCGAGTCCCTGGCCGCCTGGCACGACCCCTCCGCTCGGGTGATGGCCGCGGGCACGGGCGCCCTGCACTTCTTCCTCGACGACTACCGCTTCGAGCGCACCTGGACCTCCCCGGAGGCCGCCACCACCCGGGTAGCGGAGGTGGGTGCCGCGCTCACCCCCGACTTCAGCCTCTGGCGGAACATGCCCTTGGCCGCTCAGGTGTGGCAGGTGTACCGCTCTCGCTGGGTGGGGGCGTGGTGGCAGCACTGCGGCCTCAAGGTCATCCCCACGGTGTCGTGGGCCGGGCCGGAGACCTTCGACTTCGCCTTCGACGGCCTGCCCGCCGGGGCGACGCTGGCGGTCGGGACCGTCGGCCTGCGCGACCCGGAAGCCAAGACCCTGTTCCGCGCCGGGGTGGCCGAGTTGCTGACCCGCTGCACCCCGAGCCTGTTGCTCGTCTACGGGCGGCTGCCCGCCGAGTGCGACGACCTCGACCTTCCCCGGGTACGCGGGTACCCCACGTGGTGGCAGACCCGAAAGGCAAGGAGCACGGCATGGGTGGACGAGGAGCTTCCGGCGGGGCGGCAGCCAGCAAGCCCGATTCCCCTGGATCTGTGACCGAGCGGATCGAAGAAGCCTATGACCGGCTCAAGTCCGAGCCGGAGGCGTACGTGCGGTTCAGCGACCTCCGCGAGGCTCTGGGCAGCCGTGTGAGCCGCGCCGAGTTCGACGCCGCCGTTCGCGATATGGCCGCCGCCCCGGGCGCTCACATCCACGACGAGGCGGATCAGAAGACGCTCAAGCAGCGCGACTTGGACGATGCGGTCGTGCTCGGCGGCACCCGCCGCCACAACCTCCTCCTGGAGACCAGCTACAAGCGGTCGAGGCGCAAGAAGTGACCCCCCAGCAAGCCCCGTGGCTCCACCTCTGCGACGAGGGCTGCCCCATCCCCGGGCCGCTACACCGTGGCCGCCCGGCCGCCGGTGTCGGGGTCGCCCCGCGCGACTGCGACTGGCGACCGACCCCCCGAGATGTGAGGTGACCTCAATGTCGCGGATCACCGAACTCTGGAACGCCATCAAGGCACTACCCCGAATGGAGGCTCTCATGGGCGAAGTAGCGAACACCCTGAACCAGGTCAGCGACCGGCTCGACAAGGCCAGGGGCGAGATCCTCGGCGAGCTCGAGGCCCTGCGGACCCGGCTGGCCGACGCCGGCAAGCTCGACCACGAGGACCAGGCCGCGCTGCAGCGGGCCGCGAAGGCCGCGGAGGGGCTCGACGGGATCGTGGACGACGCGACCCCGCCCCCGGCCGAGGAGCCCGGCCCCGCCGACCCGGCCCCGGCCGAGCCCGTCGCGGGTGAGCACGAGGACCACGTGCACTGGGCGGCCGAGCCGCAGGAACCGACCGCCTGATCTCCTCGCGCCCGCGCACGACGAGGTGCGCGGGCGCCGAAGGGCACCACCCCACAATCGAGGAGCACGATGGCCGACCAGCGAGCAATCCAGTGGACGGGGCAGCCCGAGTTCAACGTCGAGCTCTGGGAATGGTCGCGCGGCCAGATGATGCTCGCGCGGGTCGAGCCCGGTGAGCCCCCGGCCGCCGTCCTTCACGACGGCCCCCGCAACGAGTACCGCACCGCCGAGCTGGGCGACTGGATCGCCGAGCGAGCGGACGGCTACGCCATCACCCCCATGCCCGCCTGACCGATGCCCTGGGGTACGGCATCCCGGGCCCGCACCAGCACGGCAGCCCACAAGTCCCAGCGCCTGCGCATCCTCCGCCGAGACCGCTACCGCTGCCGGCTCCAACTCCCGGGCCGCTGCATCGGTAAGGCCACGACCATGGACCACGCCAAGCCGGTCCACCTCGGCGGCACCGACGACGACGCCAACATGCAAGCCGCCTGCGCTCCGTGCCACGCCAAGAAGTCCTCCGACGAGGGACACGCAGCACAGCAGGCCAAGCGAGACCGGCTCAAGCTGCCGACCTCGCCACATCCCGGACTCCGGCGAACCTGAGTCCCGTCACGGCGATGAACCTGGCCCGCGAGTAGTACGACACCCGCTCACCCACACGCGCCGGCCCCTCGTCCCCGCGGACGAACACGTGCAGCCCGCGACCGGACAGTGACACCTCGACCCACAACGCGGCGTCACCCACCTCGGCCAGCACCGCGACGGCATCGGGGTGCAGCCGACCGTCCTCCCCGATCACCCCGTCGAGGTCCCAGCAGGCCAGCCCGTCGCCGAGCATCACCCCGTGAGGCAGCGCCTCCACCCTGACGTACCCGCACCACGTGGACGGGTCGGTGGAGGAGGCAGGACTGCCATCGGGTCGCACAGGCCGCTTCCCGTCACGAGCCGTCCAACGCTGCGAGACCTTCACGACTTCGGGAATCACGACGAGACGACGCGAACGGCGCTTGCGGCACCGCTGCCCGCACACCACGGGCGCCCGGCCACGCCCCGACCACCTGATCAACCCCCCGCATTCGGTGCATTCCATACCCGAATCATACGCTGACCTGCGGATTGTCACGACAAGATGGCCGAGCCGCCCCGCACAGCCCTCCGTCTCACCCAGGGTCACCCGAACCCGCCGTCCGTCCACCCGTCAGCCCACGCCCCATCCAGGCGCACATCCAACCCCGTGGGGGGATGCCCCGACCCGCCGGCCGCCAAAGCCGTCGGAGCCCAATGCGCCTAGGGGTCCGTACGGGATAGCAAGCCCGCCCCCGCCACCGAGGAGGTGATCGCCGTGCCCGGTCCCGTCCCGAAGCCGGCCTCCCGGCGGCGCCGCCGGAACAAGCCGAAGTCGCAGGGTGAGGCCGAGGCGGAGCTGGTGTACGGCGCGGTGGACGCTCCTGAGCTCGGGTTCGACGCGCACAGCTTGGTGTCGGACCTGTACGAGACGTTGGCCTGCTCGGTGGAGGGGCAGTTCTACTCGCCGGCCGACTGGCAGCGGGTCCGGCTCGAGCTGCACTACCTCAACGGGCTGCTGACGGCCGAGAAGGTGCCAGGGGCCATGGCATGGGCGCAGGTCCAGGCCGCGCTGCAGGCGCTGCTGGTGTCGCCGGCGGAGAAGCGGCGGCTGGGGATCGAGATGCGGCGCCCGGTGGTGGATGCCGACGAGGACGCGGCCGTGGTGCAGATGAATGAGTACGTCAACCGTTTCTCCGGCTGACCGTCTGGTCACGCTGCCCGAGCAGGTGCCCCGGCTGACGCTCGGGTGGGAGGCGATCAAGTGGGCCTCGAAGTACCTGCGGCAGCCCAACGGCCCTCACGCCGGTGAGCGGTTCGCGTTCGTGGACAGCCAAGTCCGTTTCCTCCTGCACTGGTACGCGCTGGAGGAGGACGGGTCGTGGGTCTACCACCACGGCGTGCGGCGGCTGGCGAAGGGGTCGGGTAAGTCGCCGTTCGCCGCGGTGCTGTCGCTGATCGAGCTCTGCGCTCCGGTGCGGCTCTACGACTTCGACCCGAAGGTGCCGGGCGGATGCTGCGGCAAGGCGGTGGCGATGCCGCTGGTGCAGATCGCGGCGACGGCCGAATCCCAGACGGCGAACACGATGCGGATGGTGCGGGCGTTCGCGCCGAAGGGCTCCCGTGTGCTGGCCGATCACGGCTTGGAATTCGGGCGCACCCGCTACAACAAGCTCCCCGAGGGCGCGCTGGAGGTCCTGACCTCCTCGTCGTCGGCGGTGGAAGGCGCGGAGGCTACGCACGTCACCGCGGACGAGACGGAGTGGTGGCTGCCGGCCAATGGTGGCCCGACCCTTGCCGCGACCCTGCTGGACAACCTGACCAAGAGCGGCAATCGGATGTTGGAGACCTGCAACGCCTGGAAGCCGGATACGGGCTCGGTGGCGCAGTCGTCGTGGGATTCGTGGGTGGAGCAGGAGGAGAGTCGCTCCCGCAACACCTCGAAGATCCTCTACGACGCCCGGATCGCCCCGCCGACGACGGATATGGGTGACGAGGATTCCCTGCGGGAGGCTCTCGAGCACGTGTACGGGGACTGCTGGTGGGCGGATGTGCGGCCGATCATGGTCCGCATCTGGGACAAGAAGTCCCGCCCGGACGACTCGAAGCGGAAGTACCTGAACTGGCCGACCGCTCCTGAGGACGCCTGGTGCGACCCGCAGAACTGGTCGAAGATGGCGGACCCGACGGTCGTCGTCGCCGATCAGGAGCCGATCGGGCTGTTCTTCGACGGCTCGAAGTCCCGAGACGCCACCGCCTTGCTCGGAGTGCGGGTGTCCGACGGGCACGTATTCACCCTCGGGGTGTGGGAGCCGGACAACTCCCACGACTCCACAGACCAGGTGCCCGTGGCCGCGATCGACGCCGCGGTGGAACGAGCCTTCGACCGCTACGACGTCCAGGCATTCTTCGCCGACGTGAAGGAGTGGGAAGGCTTCACCAAGGTGACCTGGCCCGGGCGGTACCGGGACAAGCTCACCCTCTGGGCAGTACCGGGGGGGAAGACTCCGGAGCCGATCGCCTGGGACATGCGTACCCACGTCTACGACTTCACGATGGCTTCCGAGCTCACCGAGGCCGAGATCGTCGAGGGAACCTTCACCCACGACGGGGATTCACGGACGGCCCGGCACGTCACCAACGCTCGCCGCACCGACAACCGGTGGGGCGTGACGGTCAAGAAGGAGTCGCCGAACTCCCCGGACAAGATCGACGGCTGCGTGTGTGTGATCGGCGTCCGGATGGTGTGGCGGTTGCTGAAGGCGGCTGTGCCGCAGGAGAAGAAACGATCCGGGAGGGTTTGGTGACGTGACTGCGACTCTCGGTTCCGTAGCACCGTTCGCGGCCGCGGCTCAGCCGGAGCCGGTAGGCGAACAGCCCCCGCAGGGGCTGGCGGACGCGAAGCTGCTCGAATACGTCAGGGACGTGATGTGGCCGGCGTTCGAGGCCGAGCGCGAGCGGCTGCGGGTGATCGACCTGTGGATGAAGGGCGACCAGGCCGACTCCCGCGTCCCCAACGGCGCGACGAAGGAACTCAAGAACTTGCTCGCGTTGTCGAAGACGCCGTGGCTGGGACTCGTGGTCACCACGATCGCGCAGACGCTGTACGTGGACGGCTACAAGTCCCCGGAGGCCAAGGGCAACATCCCCGGCCCGTGGGCGACATGGAACGCCAACGGTATGGAGGTGCGCCAGCTCGCCATCCACCGCGGCGCGGTCGGCTACGGCTACTCCTACGAGACGGTGTTGCCCGGCATTGCCCCGGGAAATGTGCAGCGGGCTGTCATGCGGGGCGTCTCGCCGAAGCGGATGCTCGCGGTGTACGAGGACCCGGGCGCCGACGAGTGGCCCGAGCTCGCCATGAAGGTCGAACCGCAGCGCGGCGGAGCCATCCTCGTGAAGGTGCTCGACCACCAGTTCGTGCACCGGATGCTGCGCACCTCCGACGACAAGTGGACCTACCTCGGGCTCCAGGAGCACGGTGCCGGCGTCTGCCCGGTCGTCCGGTTCACCAACATGCTCGACCTGGAAGGCAACACCCCGGGCGAGGTGGAGCCGTTCATCCCGGTGGCCTCCCGGATCGACAAGACCGAGTACGACCGGCTGTCGGTGCAGCACCACAACTCCTGGAAGGTCTGGACCGCCTCGGGCATGGCGAATTTCGCCGAGTCCGAGGAGGAAGCGAACCTCAAGAAGCTGAAGCTGCGGATGGGCGACATCCTCATTGCCGAGGATCCCGACACGAAGTTCGGCACCCTCGACGAGACCGGACTGAAGGGGTTCATCGACGCCGCGGACGCGGACCGGGAATCGCTCGCCGCGGTGGCGCAGCTTCCCAGCCACCTGCTGACCGGGAAGCTGGTCAATCTCAGCGCGGAGGCTCTCGCAGCCGCTCGGGCGTCGCTGACGCAGAAGGCGTACGAGCGCAAGGTCTCCCTGGGGGCGGCGCACAGCCAGGCCCTGCGGCTGGCCGCCAAGCTCGACGGCGACATCGAGGCGGCGCAGGACGTGTACGCGCGGGTGACCTGGCAGGACGTGGAGGTTCGCTCCCTCGCGCAAGCGGTGGACGCGCTCGGCAAGGCCGCGCAGATGCTCGGGATCCCGAGGCAGTTCCTGTGGTCCCGCATCCCCGGCGTCACGGCCGACGACGTCAAGGAATGGGTGGACCACGCCCTAGACGACGATCCGCTGACGCAGTACCTGCGCGACTTCGACAAGAAGAACCCCGCTGCGGGCCAGTCATTCGGGCCGGATCCGACCGAGGGTGGCGCCCTCTACGAGGCGCCCGAGCTCTGAGCGCAGTGACTGCACCAGCTCAGCAGGAGCAGCCGCAGCAGACGAGTCAGGAGCTCGCATGGCTCGCGGCGTGGCTGACCATGAACCACCAGGAGGAGCAGTCCTCCATCGCCGCGAAGGTAGCGCTGGCCCTGATCCCGCTGTGGCGACTCCTGCGGCCCCGTGATCTGCGGTCGACGCAGGTGCCGTGGATCGAAGCGGTACTGCCGGTGGTGGAGTCGGCGTACGAGCGGAGTCAGTGGGCGGCGCAGCAGTTCGCGATCGACCTGCGGCACGCCCGCCTCCCTCGGGCCGAGGAGCTCGTGGGAGTGACCGGCGCCGAACCTGCTCGGGAGCGGCTACGCCCTGCGGACATCCCAGAACGGCTCCGCCGCGGCGCGGACTGGCCACAGGCCGAGGTGCTGGAGTCGTCGGAGTTCCCCGCGCGGCGGAGCGTGGCCAGCCTGCTCGGAACGGGGCCGGGGGAAGTGGTTCGCCGCCTCCCCGCGGTCGAAGCCGGCGACTCTGCGGAGGCCGATGCCAGCACGGCCGCTCGCGCGCTGTCGACGCGAGTCGCCGCCCGTATCGCGCTCGACGGCGGTCGGCGGGTGGTGCAGCGGGCGGTCGACCTCGATCAGGAGGCGATCGGGTGGGCTCGGGTGCTCAATGCCTCGCCCTGCTACTTCTGCGCCCTGCTGGCTTCCCGGGGCGCGGTGTACAAGGCGGACAGTTTTGCCTCCGCCGACGGGCGTTTCGACGGCGACGGGATCGCGAAGACGCACGACAAGTGCCGGTGCGGCATGAGGCCCGTGTACAGCCCGAATGACTTCTTCGACCACACCGCGGCGGATGCGCTGCGGCAGTGGAAGGAGGTCAAGAAGCTCCGCCTTCCGAATGCCGAGGGTGTCCGGGAGTACCGGCGCCGATACACGACCCCGCCTCCGCCGCCGTTCCCGAGAGTCGACGCCCACTCGCTGATCGTGCAGCGCAACCGGCTGCTGAACGACGGGTTCGCCCCCGATTCCGATCAGGTGGTGTGGTTCGACCAGCAGATCGGCCGCTTCGGCGTCCTCATCGACGGCGGAGCAGTGACGCCCCGCAAGGGAGGTGCTGTGGCCGAGATGTACACGCCCACCGCCTCGGGGATGCAGCGAGCGCTGCGCGAGCTCTCCACCGCTTACGCGAGCCAGCTGCGTCGCGGAGTCGATCAGGGCTCCAAGGGGATGCAGTGGTATCGCCGCAGGATCGCCGAGCTGGAAGACCAGCTGGCCTCATGACTCGGTCGCCTTCGGGCGGCTGTGCGCCTACGTCCGGCGCATCCCAAACGGACGGCATAGCCGACGGGCTCAAACGGAAGAGGAACCCATGCACATCGACGATCTGCCGATCCATCCCACAACCGGCCTGCGGGCTCTGGGAATCGGTCGCCGCGGCCCCATCTGGCCGATCATCGGCGCCTCCGAGGACCACGATCCCGACGAACCGGCCGGTGACGATCCGGTAGCGCCGCCGCAGGACGACCCCCCGGCCGACCCTGCACCCGCGTTCCAGCCCATCACCTCGCAGGCCGACCTGGACAGGATCATCGGCCGCCGGGTCGGGCAGGAGCGCGCGAAGTACGCGGACTACGACGACAAGAGCGCCAAGGCCGCGGAGTACGAGAAGCTCGAGGACGCGAAGAAGTCCACCGAGCAACGTCTCAACGACCAGCTCAACGCCGCGAACTCGAAGCTGGCCGCTCTCGAGCTGAACCAGCTCCGGCGCGAGATCGCCGACGCGAAGGGTCTGCCCGCCAAGTTCGCCAAGCGCCTCACCGGGACCACCCGGGAGGAGCTGGAGGCCGACGCGGACGACCTGCTCGACACCATCCCGACGCCCGACCCTCCCGTGGTCCTGTCGCAGAAGCCCCGGGAGAACCTGCGCGGCGGTGGCCGTCCGGACGAAGAGCCGGAGGAGACCGACCCCTACAAGCTCGCCGCGAAGATCCCGCGCTGAGCCCCACGCCACCCCCGTTCGGCATGAGCGGCACACGGTGGCTCTCGCCCCCAGGAGGTACTCATGCCGAACGTCTTCGAGAAGCCCACGCGGGTCGTGGACACCGCGATCGGGCTACTGCTCCGTGAGATCGTGCTCCCGCGCATCGTGTGGACCAACGGGATCGGCGACTTCGCCGGGACCCTGAACGACTCCGTCACCATCCGCATCCCGGCCCGCACCAAGGCGCGGCGCCGCGAGCTGCGCGCGACCGGCAGCGCCCGGAACATCCAGCTCGACAACCTGACCGAGACCAAGATCGCGGTCGAACTCACCGACGATGTCTACAACGCCGTGCCGGTGACCGACGAGGAACTCACGCTCGACATCGTCAACTTCGGCAAGCAGATCCTCGTTCCGCAGGTCCGGGCGGTGGTCGAGGGGCTCGAGGACGACATCGCGAAGATGATCCAGAGCGCGCCCTACCAGACCACCATCCACGTCGGCACCGGCGACGGTGCCACCTGGGAGGCGTACGTCAAGGCCCGCAAGACGCTCAACACCTCCGACGTGGACATGGGTGAGCGCACCCTCGTCGGCGGGGCGGCCTGGGAAGCGGCGCTGCTCACCGACCCGCAGTTCGTTCGCTACGACCACACCGGCGACTCGAACAACACCGCGCTGCGCGAGGCCAAGATCGGCCGCATCGGCAACACCGAGTTCGTCACCTCCAACGCCCTGCGCGAGGGGGAGGCATACCTCTACCACAAGTCGGCGTTCATCTTCGCCAACCGGGCGCCCCTGGTGCCGAAGGGCGCTGTCTACGGCGCCACCCGGACGGAGGCGGGCCTGTCGCTGCGGGCGATCCAGGACTACGACGCGATGACCTCGACCGACCGCTCCATCGTCAACTCCTACGCCGGATACAAGGCCGTGGAGGACCCGGAGGAGGGGTTCGTGCGCGGCGTGCGGTTGCTGCTGACCGTGACCTTCATCGAGGTCAAGCCCGGTGCCGCGACCATCGCTGCGGCGGCCACCCAGCAGTTGAAGGTCTTCGACTCGAACGGCTTCGACGTCACCGCGTCCTGCACCTTCACCAGCTCGGCGACCTCGAAGGCCACCGTGAACTCGTCGGGCCTGGTCACCGGCGTCGCGGCGGGTACTAGCACCATCACCGCCACCTACCAGCCGGTGACCGGTGGCTCGACGGTGACCGACACCTGCGCGATCACGGTCACCGCCTGATGACCGCGCCGAGCATCGCTGAAGCCACCGCCCTCGGCGTCCGGCTGGGGGAAACCCTGACCGGCGCCGACCTGGCGCGCGCGCAGGCCAATCTCAGCGATGTCTCGGCGTGGGCTCGGGAGGAAGCCGAGCAAGAGTGGCCGAACGCCCCAGCTGGCGTCCCGGCCGCGGTCGTCGTGGTCGTGCTCACCGCCGCGCGGCGGATGTATGAGAACCCCGAGGGGTTCCTGTACGAGACCATGGGCCCGATGTCGGGCTCCCGCGCGGCGTCCACCGTCACCGGCGGGGTGTTCACCGAGCCCGAGCTGAAGATCCTGCACCGCTGCCGTCCTCGCGGGGGTCTGTGGACGCTGTCCACCACCCGCGGGGACGACGACGCGGAGACCGGGTTCGTGTCGGACTCCACCCCCGGCTCGGATCCGATCGCCTACGTCGCGGCCGGTGACCCCGGCTTCGACCAGGCTGACCACTACCCGGGGTTCTGACCGTGTGGCGCGGGAAGACGTGGGAGTTCACTCGTCCCGCCGAGCAGGATCGCACCGGCGACTACGGCTCCGACAGCAAGTTCACCGTCTCGGGCTGCCTGTACTGGACCTCGTCGGAGGTGGAGGAGTCGTTCGGGCGCAACACGATCACGGCCAGCGGGATCCTCGCGGTCCCGCACACCAAAGACGTGCGGGTGACCGATCGGCCGAAGTCTCCGGCCGGGGACAAGTTCACGATCGTCGGCCAGGCCCGGTGGGGCGAAGCGCATCCACTCACCGGGCGCCGTTTCGGATTCAAGTTCTTCGAGGTCAAGGAGGTGCAGTGATGGGAGACATCGTCATGTACCCCAAGCCCAACCCGTTCATCACCGACTGGCTCAAGGGGCCTCGGGCTCGCGCGATCGTGTTCGAACTCGCCGAGATGTACCAGGCGCTCTACCGCGAGACCGTCGCCAAGGACACGGGCGCTCTGGCGGCTTCGGCGCGGGTCTACACCGACATCGAGGACGACAGGTGGACGGGGTTCATGGTGGTCGGCGGCGCAGGTGCCCCCCACGGGTTGCCGCACGAGTACGGCAGTGGCCGCACCAACCCCGACAATGCGCTGCCTGCTGCGAACGACCTCAACACCATCCTGAACCTGATGGCGACCCTGTGACCCTCCGGCTCCCGGATTGGTTCGAGGGCGGCTTCCCCGACGGGGAGCTGCTCGTGCTCGACGCGCTGCAGCCCGTCCTCGACGAGGTCGACGTCCTCGACCGAAACGGTGACCCGGTGCTCGACGCCGGCCAGCCGCGGCGGCCGACGGGCTGGACGCACCTGCCCGACAACTTCGCCGACCGCCTGCCCATCGTCCGCGTCTACCGCGGCGGCGGCGCATCGGACATGGGTGTACTGAAGGACCCTGCGGCGGTGCAGCTCGCGGTGATCGCCGACACCCGGGCCGAGTCCTGGCAACTGATGGAGCTGTGCCAGCAGTGGCTGCTCACCTACTACCGCGGCGGCGCAGTCGTCCGCGAAGGCGGGGCCACGACGCAGATCCAGGGCGTCGAGGAGCTGATCGGACCGCAGTACGTGCCGGAGCTCAACCCGGACAAGCGGATGGTGGTGCGCACCTTCCGGGTCACCTGCCGCCTGCCGCGCGGGCTGCCGAACTACGAGCGCATCCGCGAGCAGAAGGTCCGCGCCCTCCTTCCGTAACCCCACCCCCCACTCCACCGCGAGTCCGCCCCGGGCGCGCGGCAGTCCGCCTACCCCGGGCGACCCCGATTGAGGAGAAACCATCATGGCCGACTTCGCCACCGACGTGAGGCAGGGCAACTCCGACCTGCAGATCGGCGCCCTGGATTGGGCGATCTACCTGGCCCCCAAGGGCACCGCCATCCCGGTCGACTTCACCAGCTCGTCCGGCGTGCTGCAGCCCCTGCCGAACACCTACATCCCGGTGGGCAACCTGGACAAGAAGGCGGCGACGAAGCTCGCGACCGCCATCAACTCCACCCCCGTGGAGACCTACGGCGAGCAGGGCCCGACCCGGATCATCCGGAAGAACCGCGACACCACCTTCGACTTCGCCATGCAGCAGACCACGGCGGTCACCCAGGGCCTGTACTGGGGGCAGGACTTCACCGAGGTCACGGCCAATCCGGCGAGCGGCGAGACCCACCTGGTCATCGCCGAGTCGGCGTTCAACCTCGAGTACAGCCTCGTGGCGATCGGGATGGACGGCGAGGTCGACGAGGAGATCTACACCATCCTCGACTCCGGCCGCGCCACCCTGCAGAAGTCCGGCGACATCACCTACAACGACGACGGCATCGCCGTCTACCCGGTGACCCTGCAGACCCTGAAGCACAAGACCCTCGGCTACGCCACCCGCATCACCTATGCGGGCGCGGGCTGGAAGCCGCTGGCGGCGGAGGCGGGCTTCCTGGCTCCGGCGACCTCGATCGTCGTGCACCCGGGTACCGCCGCGCTGGGCGTGGGTGAGCTGGCGCAGCTCACGGTGATCGACAACAACGGCGTGAACCGGACCGCGGACGCCACCTACACCTCGTCGGCGCCCACCAAGGCCACCGTCTCTACCTCCGGCCTCATCACCGGCGTGGCGGCGGGCACCTCGACGGTCACGGCCGCGCTCTCCGGCGCGGGCAACGACACCTGCTCGGTGACCGTCTCCTAACCCCTCGATCGCCGTCCGCGCCCCTCCCCGGCAGGCGCGGGCGGCCCCAACCCTGCCGGGGACTGATGCCGGGGAGGCAACAGCATGGCAACGCAACCGATCGGCCGCTTCTACGCACTGCAGCAGGAAGTCGAGGTCCCGGAGCCCTACGTCCTGACCTCGAAGATCAAGATCCCCCCGCCCACGCGCAGGCAGATGAAGGCAGTCCGCGCCGCCAAGACGGTGGAAGACGCCGACCGCCTGTTCCTCGGGAGCCACTACGACGCGATCGTCGAGCTGTTCGACGACCGGCCCGACCAGGAGTGGACCGCCTTCAGCACGGAGGTCTGGGAGCACTTCTTCGGCAAGGGGATCAACGATGTCGAGGGAAAATCGAGGGAGTCCTCCGACTCGTAGAGGACCACTGGGACGACCTGGAATGGGACTTCCAGGACCGCTTGCAGTGTGACGCCCTGGACTGGATTCGCCGCAAGCGTTCCTGGCCGCAGTTCTTCCGCTTCGCCCGCAAGCTGGCCCGCATCCCGGGCACGGCCTACAACTCGGCGCTGATGCTCGACCCGAAGCTCGCTGAGCTCCGCAAGGGTCTGCCGAAGGCGAAGAACCCGCCGCTGTTCGGCTGGACGGCCGAGATGCACCTCCTCGCCGACGCTGTGGATATCGCGCTCAAGAAGGCGACCCACGACCCCAAGGCGAGCATTCCGCGTCCGCTCACCGCGGTCGACCACCTGAGCCTGTCCAAGCGGCAGGCCGGGATGAACCGGCTCATCGCCACCTTCTCACCGCAGCACGTCCGTCTCACTCCGCAGATCGAGCCGTAGGGAAGGAGGTGAAGTAAGTTGCCTAGCTTCGACGCCGGCACCGCAGGTATCAAGATGAAACCGGTATTCACCGGCTTCAAGACTGCAGCCGAGAACGAGCTGAAAGCCATCCAGCTCTCGGCCGACGTCAGTATCGGCGCCGACACCGCTGTCGCCGCAGCAGAGATCGAGAACCTGAAGCGGGCAGCGCGGGAGAACCAGTCGTTCGGCGTCCACGCCGACACCATCCTGGCGCGGGCGCAGTTGGCCGCCTTGCGGAACGAGGCGAACTCCCCGCTGACCTTCACCGCCACCATCGGCGGTGGGGGTGCTGCGGCGGGGCAGGTGCGGCGGCTTTCCGCCCAGCTTCGGCGGGCGGCCACGGTCACGTTCGCCATCTCCGGCGTCCTCGGCACCGGTGCGGTGCTGGCCGATATCGCCGCGATCACCGCGGCGGCGGCGCAGGCAGGCAAGGCGGTCTCGCTGATCCCTGCCATCGGATTCGGCGTGCTCGCTGGCGGTGGTGCGCTCGTGACCGGTGCCAGCGGGATCGGCGGCGCCTTCAAGGCCATGACCGCGGCCACGAAGGAGGCCGGGGCCGCGGCGTCCGATCAGGGACAGCGGCAGTCCGAACTGGCCGACAAGCAGTACCAGGTCTCGAAGTCGAGCAGGGACATCCGCGCCTCCCAGCAGAACCTGAGCGACGTCTACAAGCAGACCTCGCGCTCGATCCGCGACATGAACTTCGAGCTCGTCGATTCCAAGCTCGCCGCGCAGGACGCCTCGCTGAGCGTGGAGGAGGCGGCTCAGCGGCTGACGGAGGTCAGCTTCGACCCCACCGCGGACTCGACCAGTCGCAAGCGGGCTCAGCTCTCCTACGACCAGGCCGTGTCCCGGATGCGGCAGCAGCAGGTGCAGACCCAGGACCTCGCCGAGGACACCGCCGAGGCCAATGCCCGCGGCGTGGAGGGCTCCCGGGAGGTGGAAGCTGCTCGGAACCAGGTGACGGACGCGATCCACGCTCAGGGTCAGGCCATCGCCGCCCTCAACGAGGCCGAAACCAAGGCATCCGGCGGCGGGAAGCAGGACGAGCTCGAGGCCGCCCTGGCGAAGCTGTCGCCGAGCGCCCGCCGGGCAGTTGAGGACGTCCGGGCGCTCGGGCCCGCGTGGACCGACGTCCGGAAGGCGTCCCAGGAGGCGCTGTCCACCGAGATGGGCCCGGCGATCACGCGGCTCGCTGACGCTCAGCTCCCTGCCTTGCGGGACGGGTTCTTCGGGATCAACACGGCGATCAACGGCGGGTTGCGGGACTCGATCCGGTCTCTCTCCTCCGACGTCAACAAGATCGACTTCCGGACCGCGCTCACGAACACCTCCATCGGATTCGGCAACGCCGCGGGAGCCGCTGGCCCGCTGACCGATTCGCTGACCAAGCTCATCACGGTCGGCAGCACATTTACGCCGATGTTCGGGCAGGGCATGGCGGACGCCGCCGGCCGCTTCAACAAGCGGATCCAGGAAGGTGCCGCCGACGGCAGCCTGCGCGAGACGATGAACGCGGGCATCACCGCGACCCGGGAGCTCGTCTCGATCACGGGCAACCTCGGCGGGAGCATCGGCAGCATCTTCCGAGCAGCGGCCGCCGGTGGACCCACCTTGCAGAGCATCGACGACCTCACCCAGCGGTGGAGGGAGTTCCTCCGCTCCACCGAGGGGCAGGAGCAGCTCAAGGCCTTCTTCGACGAGGCCCGCGACGGCGCCGAACACCTGAAGCCGATCCTGCAGGACCTGCCGGAGATCCTCGCCGCGATCTGGGACGGCTTCCAGGCCATCTCCGCGGTCACGTCCCCGCTGATCAACGCCGTCACCTCCCTCGCCGCGGCCCAGCCCGAGCTGACCTCCGCTGTCACCGCGGCGATCGTGGCCTTCCTCGGCTTCCGGGCGATCGGCCCGATGCTCGGCGGGGTCCGCAACGGCATCACCACGACCTCGGGTGCGATGGCTACGATGCGCGGTCACGCCACGGGCGCGGTCACCGCGCTGCGCGGGATGGCTACGGCCACCGGCGGTGTGGCGAACGTGGCCGGTGTCGGCGCCACACAGCTCGGCCGGTTCGGATCCGCCATCCAGCAGGCCGGCACGCACTCGCCTGCGATCGGCCGGATGCAGACGGCGTACCTGAACGCGGCTGCGGGCGCGGACCGTTTCGGGCGCAGCGCAGGTACCGCGGCGGCAGCCGTGTCGGGCATTCGCTCGGCCGCCGGTTCGGCATCCGCCGCGCTCGGCGGGCCGTGGGTGATCGGGCTCCTCGCTGTCACCGCGGCGGTGGTGAAGTTCAATGCCGACGCCCGCGAGCACGAGCAGCGGATCAACGCAGTCTCGGCGTCCTGGCGGGATCTCGGCCTCGCCCGCGACGACATGCTGCGCTCCCTGCAGGCCTCCGGTGGCGGGACGGACGAGGGCAACCTGGCGAAAATGGTCGGCCAGGTCGGCCAGTTGAACGCGGCGATCAAGTCCTCGGCGGCCAACCGCACGGAGTGGTCGGAGTGGCGGGCGCTGACGCAGGCGCCGTGGAACGACAACGTGGGCAAAGAGAACAACATCGCCGACCAGTACAAGGCTGCGCAGGAGGCGATCGAGAAGCTCGGCGTGTCCGAGCAAACCATCGCCGAGCAGCTCAGCAATGACGGCTCGTGGGCGGAGCTGAAGGCGAAGCTGGAGGGGATGGGCAAGGGCGGCGAGTTCGCCGCGAAGAACTACCAGTGGCTGCGGGATGAGATGATCCGCGCCCGCGACATCGCCCGTGCGACGACGCCGGGGTTCTCGCAGCTCACCGAGGCCGTGAAGGTGCTGGCCTCCACGAGCTCGACGAGCGCGGACCGGCTCAATGCGATGAAGTCGGCGTTGGATGCGCTGTCCGGGAAGCCGGTTGACGCGCAGCTCGCGCTGGCCGCCTACAACGAGCAGCTCCGCGCCACCGCCGACCTGGCCGCGAGTTTCGATGCCTCGCAGGGGTTCGGCTCGCAGCTGATCTCCGACGACGGCACGGTCAACACCGCCACCGCGAACGGCGGCAAGCTGCTGACCACCCTGATCAATATCAAGGAGAAGACCCTCGAGGTCGGCGCCGCGGGCGGCGATCTGGACGCCCGCCTGGCCGACAACGCGAGACAGTTCGAGACGCTGGCGGGGGCCACGGGGCTCTCGATCGAGCAGATGAACGGGCTCGCCGCCGCCACCGGGCTGATGCCGGAGTTCATCGTCCCGCTGGTGAAGCTCGAGGGCGCCACTGACACCCAGCAGAAGCTGCAGGTGCTGGCGATGATGGTGCGCCAGGCCGACGGCAAGCCGATCAACATCCCGACCGAGTTGCTGGACGACAAGGCGCGCGCCGCGCTGAAGCAGTGGGGCGTCGACGTCCAGGTGGTGGCGGACAACCCGGTCATGACCTCGCTGAACGCGAACACCGACCCGGCCCGGGTGGCACTGGACAACTTCATCAAGGAGCCCCACACCCTCACCCTGAACGTCGAGCTCGCGAAGTTCGCGGGCAAGAAGTTCACCGGCACCGCGGCCATCGACCTGTCGACCCCGGGCAACGCATCCGGCGGGCGCCTGCCGACCACCGGGCCCGGTACCGAACGGACAGACGGGTTCCTGGGCGTGGCCGCGGCGACGGGTGCCCCGATCGCGCGCCTCGACGGCGGGGAGTGGGTCGTCAACCGGCACTCCTCCGACACCTACGGCGCCGAGCTCGCCGCGATCAATGCCGGCGTTTTCCCGAAGCTGCCCGGCTACGAGACCGGCGGCCGGATCGGGCAGGGCCCCACCTACGGGTCGGTCGTGGAGGGCATGAGCGCGGTCGTGGCCGCGAAGTTCCCGGGCATGCAGCTCACCTCCGGGCTGCGGTTTACCGACGACGGCCACCACTCCACCGGCAACGCCGCGGACTTCTCCAACGGCTCGGACTCCACTCCGGAGATGCGGGGGCTGGCGGCCTACATCGCCGCGAATTTCCCGCAGTCGCTGGAGCTGATCCACTCCCCGTTCTCCGGCAACATCAAGAACGGCGCGAACGTCGGCGACGGGATGAGCACCTACGGGGCCTCGACGATGGCCGAGCACCGCAACCACGTCCACTGGGCGATGGCGACCGCGCCGTCGATCCCCTCCGCCGCCGCGGTTCCGGGCTCGACCTCGACCACGCCGGGTATCGCGGGTGCGCCGTCGGCGACGACACAGTCGGTGATCAGCCCGCAGGCCGCGCTCCCGGGCAAGCGCAGCGACGAGGAGTTGCAGCGCCTGCAGGGTGAGGCTGCGGTGGATGTGGCGAATTCGGAGCGGAACAAGGTCTACGCGGACCCCTCGTCCACCGAGCAAGATCGCCTCGCTGCGGACCTGAAGTACCAGCAGGCGCAGAACTCGCTGGAATCCGCTGCGAAGAAGGGTGACTCGGCGGACCTGTCGCTGCAGGGGATCTTCTCGAAGGCGGGCGGGATCCTGGCCGAGGGCATCCTGTCGGGGCTCGGGCTGGAGAACTCGATCCTGTCCAGCAACAACGTCTACAACCGGGCGCTGAACACCACCGCCGACTTCTACGGCAACAAGAACGGGCAGCTCGGCCAGCCAGGCGGCTACGCCTACCAGCCGAAGAACCTGCCCTCCACAGTCACCACCATGACCCCTGCGGCGACCACGACCGATCCGGTGACCGGGGAACCGGCCGCGCCGGCATCGTCGAGCGGCGGCCCGGTGGACGCGGTGAAGAAGGCCGTCGCTCCGGCGGGCTGGGACACCGGCAGTCAGTGGAATGCCCTGGATGAGCTGGTGTCGCACGAGTCCAGCTGGGACCCGAACGCGCAGAATCCGAACTCCACCGCCTACGGCCTGTTCCAGTTCCTGGACCAGACCTGGGGCACGGTCGGCGGGTCGAAGACCTCCGACCCGCACATGCAGGGCGTGTACGGGCAGCGCTACATCGAGCAGCGCTACGGCGACCCGGCTTCGGCGTGGTCGTTCTGGCAGGCACAGAACCCGCACTGGTACGACCAGGGCGGTGTCGCGGTCGGCAAGGGGCTGATGGCGAAGAACATCATCCGCCCAGAGCGGACCCTGTCCCCGCACCAGACCGAGACCTACGACTCGGTGCTGCCGCTGCTGGAGTCGATCAACGCCTCCGCCTGGGCGTCGGACCGGCTGGGCGCCGACCGGTTCACCGCGGCGCCGAGCGCCGTGGCGGCCGGGGCGAGCTACGACTTCTCCACCCACCTCACCGGCACCCGCGTGGCCGACGTGAACGACCTCGTCGACGTGGCTGAAAGGCGGGCGCATGTGAAGACCGTCGGCCTGATGGCGGCGCTCCCGTGAGCGATTTCCTCCGCCTCACCCTCATCGGTGTGTCCGGGCGGCGGTGGGAGATCTCCGGCCCCGGTCAGGGCCGCGACGGCGTGGAGCTGATGCCGAAGCCGAAGCAGTTCTACGACTCCCCGGCGGAGACGTTCTGGATCAAATCCGGCGGCTCGCTGCAGAAGTACCAGGGGTTCAGCTTCAAGCGCCGCGACCCCCTGTTCGGGCTGTTCATCTCCGGCGACGACGCCGAGGACGAGGCGGAGATCCACTCGCAGATGCGGATGGACCTCGGCATGTACGACCAGCAGTTCGAGCTGGAAGCCGAGACCACGCGGTGGGGCATCCGCCGTTTGAAGATGCGGTTGCTCGAGGACCCGAAGGCATTCGAAACCGGCGAGTGGGAGGGCAAGGACCCGCATCTGTTCGGGGCCTCGACGCTGTGGGTCTCGGCGGCTGCGGAGATGCCGCACTGGTACGCAGACGATCCCGAGACCGAGTCCTGGACGCTCACTGCTGGAACATCGGGGTCGACGAACCACTTCCTGCACCCCGGCAACCCGGGGGACGTGGTGGTCTTCCCGCGGTGGACGCTCAACGGACCAGCCACTTGGACCATCTGCGATCCGTCGCTGGGGCAGGAGATCGACTTCCAGCGGCCCGCGGGCGCGGACACCAACCTCACCTACCCGGTGACCCCGCTGCTGGCCGGTGAGCATGTCGAGCTCGACACCAACCAGTCCGAGCCGTTCATGCTCACCTCCGCGGGCGGGCTCGGACCGTGGATGCGGTCGAACGGCCGGGAGCTGATCTATCCGGTCGCGCCCTTGACTCCGCCGTTCGAGACCACGGTGTCGGTGACCGGCGCGACCGCGGGCGTGACGGCGACGATCGAGTGTGACCGTTGGTTCTCCCGACCGCTCGGGGTGTCACTGTGACGGCGATGCTCACCCACGAGCAGATCCGAGCAGGGTGTCAGGCCAAGCGCGACGAGCTCAACGCGATGCGCCGCGCCCGCCCGCTGCCGCGGTTGTGGACGAACAAGCCGGACGGCTCCCCGGGGCTGATCCTGATGGGCGCCGTCGAGGACTCCATCAGTGGCGAGTTCCCCTGGCGCCGGAATCAGTTCGGCACCACGGGCACCCTGCGGCTGCGGATGGACCACTACCTCGCCAAGTGGCTCATCTCCATCCCGGACGACCCCGATGCGAAGAAGAACGTCGTCATCACCGTCGACCACTACGGCGGCAAAGTCCGCTGGTCGGGGATCCTGAAGTACTTCAAGGCCGTCAAGAAGGGCGGCCTGTGGTACTTGGACATCACGTTCATCGACGACCTGCAGTACCTGCAGTTCATGCTCGGCGCCCCGAATCCGCTTCTGCCGATCCCGATTTTCCAGTTCCCCCGGGTGCTGCCGCTGTTCGGGCCCGCCAAGTGGGCGATCTCGATGATGATCCTGCTGAACCTGATCCGGATCGAGGGCAACCTCTGGACGCTGCCGGACGACCCATTCGCCACCGGCAGTTGGGGTGGACTGTTCGACTGGTCGTCCTGGCAGGTGCTGATCAAGGCCAAGCCCATCGACCTGGACGACAGCTCGATGTGGACGCTGATCGCGACCCGCATGAACCGCATGGACCAGATCATCGAGAACGCCCTCGACGACGCGCAGCTGACCATGCGGTACCGGCGCATCCTCACCGTCGACGGCGAGACCTCCGACGTCCCCGGTGTACCCGAGGTCGCGAATGGGGCGTTGGTGCTGGAGGTGGTGGACACCTCCGGCTACTACTCCCCGGACGGCACGGCAACCGGCGGCGGCCTGGCGGGCGGATTCGACCGGACGGTCCAGGGCTTCGCCTCCGGGTTCGTCGAGGACATCCAGACCTTCACCGGCGACCCGCAGTCCTGGCCGGCCAGCTACTACGACCCCACCTATCTCGGGCCGGGTGATCCGACGCGGACGTGGATCGTGATCCGGGACTCGAAGTACAGCGCGGTGGAGACCTCGGAGTGGACGTGGGGTCCGGCGACCGCGGTGCGGGCGATCGTCGGCGGCGACAACCCCCTCGTGGACCAGCTCGCGCGGCTCACGATCGAGAGTATCGGGGCACTGATCGGCTACTTCCTCCTCGGGGGATTCTCCGGGCTCGGGTCGATCGTTGCGGACGTGATCATGCCGTTCCTCGTCGGCACGATCCTGGCGTGGCTGCAGTGGCAGAACCACGGCCGCGCGCACCAGCTCGGCTGGGTGCATCTGTGGGAGGTCTTCGGGCAGGGCGCCGAGAACAACGCCTGGTCCCTCGGCGCTGTGGTGGCCCTGCGCGGCGCGTTCCTTGCAACGAAGGCGCAATCGGCGCACGTGATGTCGCTCGGCTCCGGCGGCCGGTTCCTGCCCGGGTTGATGTTCATGCCCGGCGACCGCATCGGCAGCACGTTTGAGCAGGCGACCTCGAAGATCCGCGTGGACCAGGTGGAGGAAGTAACCCTGGGCTGGGATTTCGAGGCCGGGCGCCCGCACGAGTACTCGGCACAGATCGGGCAGGCGACCGCGGCGATGACCGCAGCGGAGCGGATGAGCCGTCAGATCACCTTCGCGTTATCCGTGATCAGCAACATCGGCGTTCACATTGTGAGCTAGGTCACACATTGCCAGTATCGACAGATTCCGAGGTGAGCACATGGACATCCAGGAGCTGATGGGCGACTCGGCCCAGCTGCAGCAGGACGCGGCGGACATGTCCGACCCGCGCCAGCATCTCGCCTGGGCGCTGTTGTTCTTCCCGTCGCCGAACCCGCAGATGGGCGGGGTGCCGATCCAGCCCGCCGTCCGTCCGCTGTTCTCGCAGCTGCTGTGGGATCTGGGGTTCCGGCACGACCCCGAGTTGCAGACGAAGTGGTTCACCCCCGGCGATCACCCGGAGGGTGGCTGGCTGAACGTCCCGAACGTCGTGGATCGAGCGGCCTATGCCGAATGGCAGGCCGCCC
The DNA here is from genome assembly GCF_042669725.1 of Nocardia sp. NPDC057227. Lineage (NCBI taxonomy): Bacteria > Bacillati > Actinomycetota > Actinomycetes > Mycobacteriales > Nocardiaceae > Nocardia > Nocardia sp. NPDC057227. Next base: position 48,871 of record NZ_JBHUXA010000036.1, read on the forward strand.
ACTCCGACCCGGACGCCGAAGCCGAGAAATGGCGCGGCACGGCGGAGTCCCTGCTGGGTGTGCTGAACCCGAAGCTGGCCGGGCGGATCGAGGACATGACGCCCGAGGAGCGGGCGGCGGCGCGGACGACGTACCGCCAGCAGATGCCCGCGGCGTTCGACCGGCTCGCAGACCTCAAGCAGCAGATGGAGGAGGGCTCGTGACCGAACGGGTGCTGGACTACGACCGCGCGGTGGTGCGACAGGAGACCGGGTGGTGGTGCGGGCCCGCGTCCACGCAGACCGTGCTGAATTCCCTCGGCATCGTCAAGCCGGAGCGGGACTTCATGCGCGAGCTCGAAGACCTCGAGGGCAACACCGGGTGGGACGATCAGGACGGCACGGACAGCATCCGGCAGATCACCACGGTCCTCAACGGGTACGCCCCCGGCTACGTCACCCGCCAGCTGCCGAACGATCCGCCCACCGCCGAGCAGGTCGACCTGTTGTGGCGCGACATCACCGCTTCGATCGACGCGGGGTTCGGGGTGGTCGCCAACATCGACGCCCCGGTGTCGAACTACCCGCGCGGCGTGAAGGGCAGCACCTCGCCGCGGTACGGGGGCGGCGAGGTGCTGCACTACTTCGCGGTCATGGGCTACGACGACGACCCCCGGCTGCGCGCGGTGTGGATCGCGGACTCCGGGTTTCCGCCCTACGGGTACTGGATGAGCTTCGACCAGCTCGCCTCGCTGATCCCGCCGAAGGGCTATTCGGCCAACCTGTCCGGGGCGAAGAAGCGGACGGCGGATGAGGAGCTGAGCAAGCGCTACCTCTCCCGGTCGAAGTATCGAGCAGACGACGACGAGGGTGACACGCTCGCCGGCTACATCCTGAACATCGACGCGCGGGTGCACGAACGCTCCATTGAGGGCCGGGCCTGATGGACGCCGGGACGCTGGCCCGCGCGATGGGGCAGGCGCTCCCGCTGTCGCAGTACGCCCTGCTGACCCCGGCGTTCAATGCGGCGATGCTCGCGGCCGGGTGCACGACGGTGGAGCGGGCGGCGATGTGGTGCGCCCAGCTCGGGCACGAGTCGGTCGGGCTCAAGTTCATGGTCGAGCTGTGGGGCCCGACCCCCGACCAGCGCACCTACGACGGCCGCATGGGCAACGGGCCGGGCGAGGGGTACCGGTACCGCGGCCGCGGCCCGATCCAGATGACCGGGAAGAACAACTACCGGGCTTGCTCGCAGTGGGCGTTCGAGCGCGGCCTGGTGCCGACGCCCACGTTCTTCGTCGACGACCCCGACGCCGCAGCGGATCTCACCTACGGGTTCGTCGGCGCCGTCTGGTACTGGACCGCCGCTCGGCCGATGAACGGCTTCGCTGACCGCCGCGACCTGGAAGGCGCGACCCGCGCCATCAACGGCGGCTTCAACGGTCTCGATGACCGCCGCCGCCGCTGGAATACCTGCCTCGCGTTGGGCGAGGCGCTGCTGCCGACCGAAGGAGATGGCATGTCTGCAGCCGACGACGAACTGACCAAGCGGTTCCCGAGCCGCTCGAAGTACCGCAGCTACGGCCGCGACGGCGAGGAGATCCTGGTCGACACCGCGGTCGGTTTCATCCTCAATATCGACGCCCGCATCCACGAGGAGCACGTCGAGCGCGAGGCCCGCAACGGTGCCCCGTGGGCGATCGCCCTGGTGCGCAGGGAAGCCGCCAAGACCGACCCCGAGGACGAGGACGCCCGAGCGCTGCTCGCCGAGATCGAAGGAGCCAAGAAGTGAACCCGTTCAGCTACAAGCCGTCTCAGATCGCGAAGTTCCTCGTCGCCCTGCTGGGCGCCGTGGTCGGCCTGTTGGGCGTCGCGGCGGACACCTTCGCCAGCGGCACCCTCGCATCGGTCGGGCAGTGGGCAACCACGGCCGCGCTGATCGTCACCCCGATCTGGGTCTTCCTGCAGAAGGTCGAACCCTGGATGGGGATGATCGACGGCCGCCTGCCTGGGAGCGGCGACCACAACTGAGCCAGAACACCGGGCCTGGGGCGGGCTACGGCTACTGCTCGAGAAGGGACCGGGAGTTGTGCAGTTGTGGAGAGGTGGTGAGGCGGCGTGGACGAGAAGGTGTTCCTTCTCCTGGTGAAGGTGCTGGCCGGGATCGCGATTGCGATCACCGCGGGATTTCTCTTCAGCTTCGTCGTCATGCCCATCGTGAAGGCGGACTACGAGCCGCCCACCGACCTGACCGCTGTCATGTCGGCGGTCATCACCGCCCTGATCACCCTTCTCGGCGGCGCCTACTTCAAGTCGCGTCGGGCCGCGAAGGACGGAGAGGACGAGCCGGATGGTGGTGAAGATGCTCAGTGAGTACTGGGCGGCCCTGCTGGTAGGCGCGGCGGTCGGGTTCGTGGTCGGCGTGGTCACGCTGCTGCTGCTCGGGTTTCGGCGTGTGCACCGCGGCGACCGGACCCTGATCGTTCCCGAGCTCGATCGGCGCTCGGTGGGTGAGCGGCTGCGGGGATGGCGGGACCGTGCGGTGGCCTCGCCGCTGCGCCCCCGCGCGTTCGTGGCGATCGTCGCGCTGGCGGTGGCGACCGTGGTGGCCGGTCTGGTGCAGAACACGCTGTTCAATCTGCACCAGACCAGCTGCAACGCCGACTTCCAGTCCACCACCCTCGAGCTGCGCCAGATCGCCACCAAGGACCGAGAGCTGGAGAACCGCGACGACGGCCTGCGCAACACCAGGGACGACCTCATGTCCACGCTGGTGAAGGCGCTCGCCTCCCCGCCGCCACTCTCCGACCCGCAGGCGTACACCCAGCGCCTGCTGCAGGACTACAACACCGCGGTCGCCGCGCTCGACGTGGAGCGGAACAAGCTCATCGCCGAACGCAAGGATCTCGAGGACCAGCGGAAGGCGCAGCCCGCCCCGCAGGAGCGGTGCTGAGCATGCGTCTCGGCAAGCTGCCCGCGCGGATCAACAGCGTCCACCTGCGCCTGTCGACGTACCTGGACGTGGCCGCGGTCAGCCCGCTGATCCCGGCCGCGTTCGGGCCCGACCTGCCTGCGCTCCCGATGCTCGGCGCCGACGAGGCGCGGTGTGGGGTGTGGGCGGGCTTCGCCTACGAAGCCATGCTCGCCAGCAGGGAAGCCGGGGCGCCAGTCGGGTTCTCGGCCGGGTCGGTGCTGTCGGACTACGCCGCGGTCACCGGCCACAACCCTGACGACCCCGCCACCGATGTCGGTACCGACCTCCAGGTGGCGGCGTCCTACCGGCGCCGCGTCGGGATCCTGGACAACACCGGGGCCCGGCATCGGGTCGGCGCCTACGCGACCCTCACGATCGGCGACCCCGAGCAGCTTGCCGCGGCCGTCTACATCTTCGGCTCCGTCGGCGTCGGCCTGCGCATCCCCGGCCACGCCCTCGACGACTTCGCCGCCGGGCGCCCGTGGAAGTCCCAGCAGGGTCTCCCGCCGATCACCGGGTGCCATTACGTGCCCGTCGTCGGCCGAGCAGGCAACGGCAACTTCCTCGGCCTCGCCTGGGGGCGGGTGCAGGAGATCGAACCCATGTTCTACCGCCGCTACTGCGACGAGGTCATCGTCTACTTCAGCGAGGAGTTCATGACCGCACCCGTCAGCCCGCCCGGCTTCGACCGCGCGCAGCTGCTCATCGACCTCCAGGCATTCACGAGGCGATGACCAACCCCGCCGGTCCTAGCGGGCTACAGCCCGGACAGTGGGGCGTCACTGGCAACGGCGGTATCCCAGCCAAGGCCAGTCACACCGAGGGCAACGTCAAGACGACGCTCCAGAACCGGTTCGCGTCCGACCAGTTCTCCGGGCTGGGCGGCGGGCTGATCGCGATGATCGTGTCGTTCATCGGCGCGGGAATCGCGGCCATCCTCGGCGGATTCGCGACCGTGCTCGACGCCATCAACCACACCGTCAACGACGACTACGTGGCCCAGCTCCCGACGATCACCGACCACAGCCAGCGCCTGGCCGACGTCGAGGAGCAGTTCTACCAGCTCGTCCTGCAGGGCAACGCCATCGTCTTCATCGACGGCGACACCTACATCCCAACCCCGGGCGTGCTGTCGATCGACATCATCCTCATCGCCGCCGGAGCGGGTGGTGCGGCGGGCCGCTGGGATGTGCTGGCCGACCTCCGCTCCGGCGGCGGTGGCGGTGGCGGCGGTGGCGAGGTGCACGACTCGATCCCGGCCGCGCTCCTGCCCGTGGACGGCTCCGGCAATTTCCTCCCGATCCCGATCGAGATCGGGACGGGCGGGACGGGCGGCACCGGGTCGGGCAGCCCCGGCCAGGGCGGTGGCAACACCGACTTCGGGTCGGGAGACTCGATGCTGTCGGCGATCGGCGGCAACGGCGGCGCCGTGCTGGCCACCAACGCGGGATCGCCGGGTGGCATCGGCGGCGTCGGCGTCATCACTGGCGGCGCGGGCGGCCGTGGCGCGGCGGGCAACGGCGGGATCTCCGCGACCAACGGCGGGAACTCCTCCTCCGAAGCTGAGATCGCTGGCGGCGGCGGCGGTGGCGGTGGCGGTGGGACGCCGATCTGGTCGGCGATGCTCGGCGGTGGTGGCGGCATCTCCCCGGGTGGTTCCAGCCCGGGGGCCGCGGGAACCGTGCCGTCGACCCTGGTCACCACCGGCGGCGGCGGGGGCGCTGGCGCGAACAGCGGCAATGCCCGCGCGGGCAACGGCGCCAAGCCGGCAGGCGGTGGCGGTGGCGGGTACGGCGGCAGTGGCGCATCGACGAACGGTGGCCATGGCGCCAACGGCATCGCCTTCATCATCGAAAGATTCACCTGAGTGGCGAACGCCACCACGAACTTCCGCGTCTACACCAGCGACGCCACATGGACCAAGCCTCCCCGATGCCGTCGCGTCGACGTGCTCGTGCGCAGCGCCGGGGGCGCGGGGAGCGCCAGCGTCGGAGGCGGTGGCGGTGCCGCGGTGCTCATCCGGCGAATCGACGCTGCGGACCTGGACGCCGCGGTCGCCGTGCTCGTGGGCGCGGGCGGCACCGCGGGTGGCGACGGTGCCGACTCGGCATTCGGGGACGTCGTCGCGCCTGGCGGCAAGGGCGGCAGCAACGGCGGGGCCGGGGCGGTGGTCGCGGGGATGCGCGGCGGCAACGGCGGGACGGCGGGCCAACCGGGGGAATCGGTCAACTCCGGTGTCCTCCGGCAACTTGCCGGAGGTGGCGGCGGTGCGGGGTCCGGCTCCACGGGCGGGCGCTCCGGCCGCGTCACTGCGGGCACGAGCAACCCGCCCTACTGGCAGTGGTGCCAATCCGGCGGCGGCGGCAACGCGGGCCAGGCAGGCGGATTTCCCTGCGGGGGTGGGGGCGCCGGGGCCGCTGGGGCCGCCGGGGTTGTGACCGTCATCGAGTACATCGCTCCCGAGGTGTGAGGAGAAGATATGCCCATTGCCTATGACCTCGGCGAAGCGAGCAGCTTCATCGGTCGAGCGCGGCACTACCGGCTGGATCCACCGGTAGTGATCGACGGCCGCAGCCACGAGTACGTGGTGCTGGCGATCACCCCGCGCATGTACAGCGCTGCCGCAGAGATCCGGGCGTACCCGGCGACCGAGTTCGGGACGTGCGCGGAGGTGACTCTGTCGCGGAGAGTCGGGTCGTTCACGCTGCGCGACGACTACACCCCCGGTGACGAGGCGTACGAGGACGGCGTGCGGTGGCTGTCGCTGCAGCACCTCGGCGGATACGAGGTCGAGCAGTGACAGGCCAGCTGTTCCCCCACAAGTTCAAAGACCCGCTGGCGGTCCTGGACTTCAAGTTCACGTGGGGGCAGGTGCACCGCGACGACCCGCCGTGGCTCCAGCCCGGGGAGGTCATCCAGACCGCCACCATCACCATCAGCCCCTCCGGGGGTCTGGCGCTGGAATCCAGCGAGATCACCGACAGCGGCAAGGCGGTCACCGCCTGGCTCTCCGGCGGCACCGCGGGCGCCAGCTATACGGTGCGCTGCCGCATCGTCACCTCCGCCTCCCGCACCGACGTCCGCTCGATGACCTTGGTCGTCCAGAACAGATAGGAACCCCCATGACAGCGTTCGGCATCAACTTCGAGGCGGAGGCGGAAGTCACTCACGCCGACGGCAGCACCGACACCCAGGAGGACTGACCCGTGACCGTGGGACTGCACCCCGCCAACCTGGCGAACAAGATCCTCGACCACCTGCGCGGAGGCACGGCCTGGTCTCAGCCGTCCGGCATCTACATCAAGCTCCATGTGGGCGACCCCGGTTCGGCCGGCACCGCCAACCCGAGCGCGGTCACCACGCGCGCGCAGGCGACTTTCAGCGCCGCGGCCTCTGGAGCGATCGCGCTCACCGGCACCAACCCGTCGTTCTCGATGACCACCACCGAGACGGTCACCCACGTCAGCGCGTGGGACTCCTCCAGCTCCGGGAATTTCCAGTGGTCGGCGGCACTCTCGGCGTCGAAGAGCGTCGTCAGCGGCGACACCCTCACCCTGACCAGCCTGGGTGTGTCCCTGGCCCCTCTGGCCGCGTAGCGCCGTGACCGCGCCGGACCCGCAGTACGTGCAGTCCCGGCTGCTGCAGGCGGCGGCGATGATCGAGCGGCGGCAGTTCGTCGCCGCCGAGATCGTCCGCCTGCAGGCCGAGGCGCAGGCGCTGGACGCGACGATGGCGACGGCGTGGCCGGGGCTGATCGACCAGGTGGCCGCAGACATGCTGGCCCTGTCGCAAGAGGCGTCGGGCGGCTGACGTGCTGCAGTGGAGCCGGTCCACCGACCCCTTCTCGGCCGCGCTGAGCGCGCAGTGGGTGCGCCGCAACGGCGGTACTCATCCGCTGGTCAGCGGCGGGTCGATCACCGCCACGTCGTCGGGGTTCTTCCCTGCCGAGTTCATCGCCCGCCGCGCCGTGGGTGCCGACCAGTATGTGGCGGTGACGCTGACCCAGCTCCATCCGGGCACCTCCGGAGGGTCGCCGTCCTGCCTGGTCCTGCGCTGCCCGAACAGCTCGACCTCGGGCACGGTGCCGATCGCCTTCATAACCAACACCAGGATCGGCATCTACACCATGACCTCGTGGGCGGGGGCCAACGCCACGGCTCGGGCCGCGTACGCCAACGCGAACGGCGGCGCGAACATGACCCTCGGCTCCCGGATCGAGTTCTTCGTCGCCGCCAACACCTACTACGCCTTCGTCAACGGCGCCCTCATCAACTCCTGGCCGGACACCACCGCGATCGCTTCGCAGACCGGCCGCTACGGCGGGCTGGTCATGCAGAACGCCAGCGACGGGTCAGGGTCAGGAGTGATGGCGTTCGACGACTTCGTGTTCGGCGACCTCCGCCCCACCGAGGTCCCCACCCCCATGCAGTCGATGAATCGGTCGGCGAGCTTCTGAGGAGGAAACACCATGGCACGTCGCAGGTTCATCGTCTGGAACGCTGCCACCGCAGCGCTCACCGCGGCCCCGACTGCGGTGACGACCGGCACGTCGATCAAGACGATGCTGCAGATCAAGCCGACCACGACCATCGCGGTGATCGAGTGGGGGTACTCGTTCTCCGTCCTGCCGACCGCAGTGGTGAACTGCGAGCTCGTCACCACCGGCACCGTGAACGCGACGGTGACCGCGTTCGCCTCCGGCGATGTCGGGAAGTACGACGACTCGGTCGGTGCGGCGTCGGCGATCTCGCTGGGCACCACCGCCTCCGGATTCACCTCCACCGCTGAAGGCTCGGTCACGGCCACCCGGCTCCTGGCCGGCCGTCTGGAGTGGGCGCAGTCGTTCAGCCAGCAGTTCCCGCTGGACCGGGAGCCGGGAGTGGCGGCCAACGACATCCTGCGGATCCGGATGACCACCGCGACCGCGATCAACGCACTCTGCTACGTGGTGTACGAGGAGTAGTGCCAGGTCAGAGACGTTGTAGCGAGAGGTGGTGACCAATGCCCCGTATCGGACGCACCCGCCCGGTCGGTAGCTACGCCCCCGCGGTCAGCACCAGGGTCGGCCGGGAGCCGCTCCTGGTCGATGCCGCGCTGGCGGCCACGGCCACTCTCCCGGCGGAGGGGCAGCGCGGCCACAACACCGGCGCCGGCACCGCCGTCACAGCGGCCACGTCCGCCGCAGCGGACCGTACAGCGAACGTCGCTGCTCCGGCTGTGGTCACGGCCACGCTCACGGCGGGTGCGATCGCCACCTCCACCGCGGTGTCCACCCTCAACGCCACCGCCGCCCTGACCGCCACCGTGGCGTGGGCCGGTTCGGCGGAGGCGGTCTCGACGGCGATCACGGTCACCTCGGCGATCACGGCGTTCGCCGGGAAGGACATGCAGGGGCCGAGCGCCTTCACGGCCTCCCTCCCCGCAACGGCCGTCCGGTCGGCGAACACCTCCGCCCAGACTGCGGCCACGGCTTCCTTGCCCGCAGCAGCCCACCGGGGGACCGTCGGGGATGCCCCGACGGCGGTGACCGCCACCAGTTCGGCGGCCGTGCATCGGGGGACGGTCGCGGACGGGCCGACAGCTGTCACAGTGGGGCTCACCGCGACGGCCCTCTCAAGCCGTCCGGCGCACGCAGACCTCGCTGTCGTGGTCGACCTCACGGCCGGTGCGGCGACGTTCATCGCGGCAGTCCCGCTCGCTGTGACGGTGACTCGCCCAGCCTCCGCGGTGCGGACGGCGGCCGGGGTGAAGACCGTCAACGGTGCCACCGCGCTCACGGCCACGCTCACGGCGGGCATGCTGAAGACCGTGCGGGCCGGAGCCGACCGGGCTGTCGCAGTCGGGCTGTCGGCGACAGCGGCGGCGTCGCTGCACCAGGGCGCGAAGGCGACCACCGTCGCTGTCGGCCTCACCGCGCGGGCGCAGATCCTCGGGGCGCCGGACCCGATCACTCCGCCGGAGCGGACGGTGTGGATCACGGCGGAGGACCGTGCCGTGGTGGTGGGCCCGGACGATCGGGTGCAGTACGCGACCGCTGAACGCCGTAGGGTTCCTGCCGTCTTGCTCTAGAGCTACCCGGTCACGCGCTTCCAGTCCCCACAGTTGCGGCTGTTGAACGCTCCGTCCGTGGCTGCGATGGTCACGGTCACCTCACGCGCGAAACTCACGAAGTTGTTGTCGAGGATCTCGCCCTGGGGATCGAGGCGCTCCCAATAGCAGTCCGACACCGCCTTTGTCGTGCTGTAGGTGCCGGGCTGCACGACAGGCGATGTCGGATCGTAGGTTTGCGACACGAAGTGTTTGCCGCTGCGGAGGTTGATCATCCGGGGATTTCCGGACAGGGCCTCGTCGAGAACGGACTGTTGATCGGGGCAGATGATCGGGATGACTGCGGTGATTCGGCGGCCGTTGGTCTGGAGGTTGAGCCTGTTCTTGCTCGTCTCCGCCGGGGCGGTCGCCAGCGCCACGCCCTCTCGCCCTGCCAGGTCGAATGCATCAACCCTGCCTCCGCGGATGGATTCGCAGATGCCGGTATCGATCTTGTAGTCCGAGCCGTAGCCAGTACCCTTGTCGAACACGATCCCCTCCCGTTCCAGCGCCGCCACATAGTCGGCATAAATCGGGTCGGCGGGGGCTGTCGGCGTGACGGCCTTGGTGCTGGCGCCAGCCGAGCTTGCAGCCTTACTGGTGGCGGGCGGGCTCGCCCTGTAGGTGGGGGCCGGCGGCGGGAGCCGCGAGAAAAGCACCACCCCGATCGACAGCGCGATGAGTACCGCGGCCAGTACCCCTACGGGAATGAGCACTCCCCGCGTCCTCCAAGTTGGCGTCCCCTCAGTCATGGGTGGGGACGGTACAGGCAGAGGCCGGGGCTCGAGCCGTATTGCGGCGTCAGTCGTTCGACGGACGGAACTCGTCGATGTAATCGTCGGAGCCCATCGCGAATCCCAAGCCGAGCCACAGCGGCAGCACGATTGCGCCGACTACCAGTACGGCATGGACACCCCCTACGCCGAACGCGAGCATCGACACCGCAATGAACGCGGCCGTGCAGATCCGCCCCCAGCCTCGGTAGGCGGCGGCGAAAACCCAGCTCGCGACCACGGCCGCGACGATCGGTACCGCCACGATGCAGCGCCACAGGGTGACCTCGTTGGTGTAGACGATGCTCCCGTCGCCCTCGGTTCTGGTCACGGTCCACTTGGTGCGCAACTTCACGGCCCCTCCTCGGCGGAGAGATCACGGAGCGCTGGGGGATTCCAGGCGATCTGGAAGGGCTGGGCTGCCCTCGGTGGCGCGATCCGTTTCCCGTCGTGCTTCCCGCCAACGATCACGCCGTCGGATAACGGCCCGGACCAGGTGCCGGTCTCGTCGGTGTAGGTCCACCCGAAGGGGATGGAGATGGTGGGCCACCCGCCGCCTTCTCCCGAGCAGGTGTAGCCGCTGCCGTCGATCTCCTCGCTCATGCTCGCTCCTTCTCGTCCAGCTTGCGCATCAGCTCGGTCAGCGACATGTGCCGGGAGATGGTGAATCGCCCGCCGCTCACGTCCACCCAACTGATCGTCAGCTCGATCTCGGGGTCGTCGCCTGCGGTGACATCGGACCCGCTGAATCCGGGGTCGATGCGCTCGCTGATGTCCAGGATGCGGTCGATCTTCTTCCAGTTGCCCGCAGGCCGCTGCTCTGCCAACTCCGTGCGCTCGAGGTAGTCGGCCACGTCCCGGTAGAAGCCCTCGCGCCAGTCGCTCATGCCCTACATTCTCTCAGCTCTACGCGCCCTCAGCCCTCGTGGTTGAGGGCGATTCTCTGCGTCTGGGGTGGGCCGATCGGCCTGCCTACAACCCATGGGTTGACATCTACAACCCGTGGGTTGTATCTTAGTGATGTCAGGCCGGAGCCACCCGCCCCAGACCACCGCCCCGCACCCAGCGGCGCGCGCCACCCCCCTTGAGAACTCCATAGCGAAAGGTGCACATCATGACTGCCACCCTGTCCAGCGACGACATCCTCGCCGTGCTCCACCGGACCGCGCAGTTCATCCTCACCCTCGCCACCGGCCAGCTCCAGTGCATGGACATGGCTACCGGCATCGAGTGGGCCATCAACGCCCCCGGCGACTTCACCCTCACCGGACCCCACGGCGTCATCCTCACCCGGACCGACGGCGAGCTGACCGACCCCCACCGCACTACCACCCTCGGCGACCAGCTCCGCTGGACCCACGTCGCCGGGGACACCTGGAAGGGCGTCCGCCTCAACGACGGCGCCACTTACCAGGTCGGCGGATGGGACAACGGCTGGGCCGCCACCGCCACCATCGACGGCCAGCGCGAGCGGGTCACCGAGGTGGTCGGCACGAGGACCGCAGCACAGCAGGCCGCACAGGCCCACTCCGACGCCAACCCCGTCGAGCGGGACCCCTGGAAGGTCTGAGCCACACCAGCACAACCCGGCCGGGCCGGGGGCGTTCCTACCGCCCCCGGCCCGGCCTGGACCCTACCCCAGCCCGACCACCGGAAGGACCCTCATGACCCACTCCTACACCCGCGGCGACCGCGTTCGCCTGATCGCCACTGGCGAAGAGCTCACCGTCACCAAGGTGCTCCCGTCCTGGGACAGGACCACCATCGCCTGCGAGGCCGACGACCCGGACTCCGACTGGCGGATCTGCAACCCCGAGCACATCGAGCCGGTCGAGCCCAGCCGGGCCGCCGCGCACACCGCCCGCCTGGCCGCCGCCAGCGCCCTGGCCGACGCACGCTGGTGGCTCACCGGAGTCGGCTACACCGCCGCCGACGCCGAGACCATCACCGACCGGATGCTCACCGAGAAGGTCGACCTCGCCTCGACCCGCGCCATGAAGACCTGGCTGCTCACCAACGGCGACAGCTGGCCGCGCGACCTGAGCTGACACACCGCGAGCCGGGGCAGCAGCTACCTGCCCCGGCTCGACCCGCACCCTACCGAACCGAAATGGAGCCCGACATGTCCCTGCTTCACAACCTCGCCGCCGACCTGCCCGAGTTCAACGACGATCCGACGCAACGGCTGGCGCACACCTTGGCCGCCTACAACGACAGCGCCGACGAGGCGTGGGCCATCCGCGCCACCGGCGGGCGCGTGGTTCACGGCCACGACGTCACCGGCATCACCTGGGGCGACCTGCGCGCGCTGCTCGCTCAGCTCCAGGCCAACCCGCCCGCCTGAACCTCAGATGCCCCGGCCCGCCACCTCGGCGGGCCGGGCCGAAGGAGATTCCCATGACCGACCCCTGGGCGCAGCTGGCCGAGCACGCGGACCTCCTCCGCAAGCTCGCTACCACCCCCGAGCGTGTGGCCCCGATCGACCGGGCGCAGGCGCTCGATGCCCTGGCGAAGCTGGCTGACGAGATCCGGGCCGACGCGAAACGCTGCCGGCGGTCGACCCTGGTCGAGGCGGTCGACTCCGGGCTGAGCCAGAGCGAGATCGCCCGCCGATGGGGCGTGTCCCCGCAGCGGGTGAACAACCTGCTCTCCACCCCCGTGGACTAGTCGGGGTCGGCCCGCTCCTCGGCGATCCGGTACACCGGGCAGTCGTCCTCGGCGAACTGCGCCCCCTGGAGCCCCTGCCCTTCGGGGGCGGGTTTGATGGGGGTGTCCCACTCGGTTCGGCGGCGGCGGAGTTTCAGGCTCTCGATCACCGGGCGTACTCCTGACTGCGGTCGTCGGGGCAGACTTCTCCCTGGGCGACGAGGAACCGGAACGCTGGACCCTTGGCGGGGCAGGTGGCGGCGTCGCAGTCGATGTACTGCTGCATGAGCCGGTGAGCGGTGACGGAGTCCGGACAATCGCGGGCACTGTGGTTGCAGGCCATTGGCTTCTCCCTGACCGTGTGGTGGGGTAGCACCCGGCGCCCGGGGATTGGACCGTGTCGCATGGCTACGAGGTGGTCGTCCCGTCGGGGAGTCGATTGGGCGTTCGACGTGGCGCCGGGTGCTACCTCGAACCTATGTGGTTCTGTACTGGACTTTGTTCGAAGATTGTTCGAAGAATGTTAGGTAGGCTGTTCGCCATGGATGCCACCGAGACCGTCGGCGCCCGGATCGCCCGATACCGCAAGCTTCGCGGCATGACCCAGGAGAAACTGGCCGCCGCCGCGAACGTCTCCCGCTCGATGCTCGCCCAGGTCGAACGCGGCCACAGCTCCGCCTCCACCGTATGGGTCGGCTCCGTCGCCCGCGGGCTCGGCGTGGACTCCTCGCGGCTGTACGGCAGCGAGGAAGCCGAGCAGGTACTCAATGTGCTGCCGATCCTGCGCCGCTCCCTCGCCGCGGTCGACCTCGCCGACCCCGACCTCGAGCCGCTGCCCCTGGACCAGCTGCGGGCGCTTTCCGGGAAGGTCGCTGTCTGGCGGCGCGATGCCCGATACCGCAAGATCACCGAGGTGCTGCCCGACCTGATCGACCAGCTGCTGATCGCGGGCGAGCACGGGCAGCCGGTGTACGGGATGCTCTGCGCCGCGTTCCGGGCCGCGAACACCGTCGCCCACAAGTCCGGGTTCACCGACCTCTCGCTCACCGCGACCGAGCGGATGGAGTGGGCGGCCACCCGCTCTGGTGACCCGCTGCTGCTGGCGACCACGCACTACGTGAAGTCCGCGACCCTGGCCCGGGTCGGTGCGAGCGGGCAGGCGCTGCGGCTGCTGCTGCGGGCGATGTCGGAGATGGAGGCGTTCGTCGACGAGGACGAGACCGCCGCCGCTGTGTACTCGCTGCTGCACATGCGGGCCGGGACCATCGCGGCTGCCGCCGGGGACGCCGATGCCGCGCGCTCCCACCTCGCGGAGGCGGAGGTGCTGGCCCGGAGGTTCGGGGACCGGATCGTCTACGACTCCCCGGTGGGTCCGGCGAACGTGAAGCTGTACCAGGTGTGCGCGGAGGTGGATCTGGGTGAGCCGGGCCGGGCTCGGGAGATCGCCGCCGCCACCCACCTCCCCGACGAGATGCCCGCCGAGCGGAAGGCGTACTTCTGGGTCGATGCCGCCCGCGCGCACCTGCTGGCGGGGGATGTGGACGCGGCGGTGGATGCGCTGGCGGAGTCGCGGCTGGCGTCGCCGGAGCATTTCCGGTCGAGCCCGGCGGTGAAGAACGTGATCCGCACGACGGCGCAGCAGCAGCGGGTGGCGGGACACGGGCTGCGGGCGCTGGCGAATGCGGCTGGAATCCAGGACTGACGCGGCCATGCCGGACTAGACTGCGGGGTGCATGCCCCCTCTAGAAAGTATGCACCGCGATCGGTGTCCCCCCACTGGATCGCAGCGGCCCCGCCTTCCGAGGCAGGGCCGCTTTGCTGTGCAGGTAGTGGACTACTCGAACGCCGCCAGGCTGGCCGCCCATGCCGCGACCGCGCCGAGGTCGTCGTCCAAGATCCCCTTCGCCGGGTCGACCCAGTGCAACAGCGCGGGGGCCGAGTGCTCGCGCTCCACATAACGGCGGTCCCGCGTGGACAGCTCGTCGTCCAGCCACACGAACGGGCGCCCGGCCGCGTACTCCACCAGCTCCGCGGTCTTGAAGTACGTGCCGTCCGGGCCGAAGCGCTTCGAGGTCTTCCACTCCACCACCGGCAGCGCGGGTAGCGCGATCTCCGGCCCAATGTGGGTGTTGGCGTCGTGCTCCCACGTCGTCGCCCAGGCCAGCTCGAAGCGGTCCGCCAAGGCGAGGAGCTTCGGCCCGTGCTCGGGGTTGAGCCACACCCGCAGCGGCGCGATGCGGCCGAGCGGCTCCATACCCTCGCGCTGCGCGATCCACGTGGGCGGCATCATTCGGTAGGTGAGGTAGCCGGGTGGGCGGCGATGCGGCTTGGCCGCGTAGGGGTTCAGCGGGCCGTCCACGTCGATGAACAGCAGGGGCTTCACGCGCTGGCCTCCATCCCGGTGACCGCGACTTCCCCGCCCTGCCGCTCGAGCCACGCCTGCACCGGCTCGAGGTGGCCTAGCAGCAACTCCACCTCCCGGCGGAGGGTCGGCGCCGCGTCGGGTGGGGCGGTGAACGACAGGGCGATGGTGACCTGCTCCGGCTCCACCTCGATACGCGGCCACGAGAACCCCATAGGATTGGGGATGCGGTCGGCCTGCACCCAGACCATGTGCTCATCCGTCGAGGTCACGGTGCCGACGCGGTACTCGCCGTCGCGCTGGTCGGGGTCGTCGTCCAGGTACACGCGGACACGGGCGCCGGGCTTGAGCGTGGCGGTTTCCATGAGGCTCCCAGGAGCTAGGGTGGCGAGCGGTTCCCTGCCCCCGGATCGGGTGAAACAGCAGGTCAACGCAGATACCCCCTATCCTGAAATCTCTTG
>NZ_JBHUXA010000037.1:0-62900 GCF_042669725.1 Nocardia sp. NPDC057227
TGGCGATGGTCCGGCCCGGCCGACCCGGCCCTCCATCCGACTCGAAGCACAATCGAGTCGAGGCGGCCGCTCGAGGCCCCGAATAGGGGTCAGAATCCGGCGCAGGGCGCGGCGCCGAAGGCATCCGCGCCGAGCGGCCGGGTTTCGGGGACCGGGCTCCACGCCCCGCCCTCGGCGGCGTAGGACCACACGGACTCCCCGCGCACCAGTGCGTGCAGCGCCGAGATGAGCCGGTCCACGTGCTGCACGGTCGTCCCCACCCCGACGCTGGCCCGCAGCGCGGCGGGCAAGCCGAGCCGCTCGAGCAGCGGGTGCGCGCAGAAACGCCCGTCGCGGACCCCGATCCCGTGCTCCGCGGAGAGGTACGCAGCGACGTGCCCCGGCGCGAACCCGTCCACCGTGAACGCCACGATCCCCACCCCCTCCCCGCTGTCGGTGAAGATCCGCGGCTGCGCGACCCCGGGCACCCCGGCCAGCCCGTCCCGCAGCCGCTCGGTCAGCGCCCGCTCGTGCGCGACGAACCGCTCCTCGGGAATCGCGGCCAACGCCTCGCACGCCGCGGCGAGCGCCGCCGCCCCGAGCACGTTCGGCGACCCGCCCTCGTGCCGCTGCGGCGCCGGAGCCCACTCGGTCTCGGTCACCGAGACGGAGCGGACGGCCCCGCCCCCGGCCAGGTACGGCTCGGCCGTGTCCAGCCAGTCCCGCCGCCCGACGAGCACCCCGGACCCGAACGGCGCGTAGAGCTTGTGCCCCGAGCACACCAGGTAGTCGATCCCGGTGTCGCGCAGCGAGATCCGCCGGTGCGGCGCCAGCTGTGCCGCGTCCACCAGCAGCCGCGCCCCGCAGCGGTGCGCGATCTCGGCCAGCTCGCGCAGCGGGAGCAGCTCCCCGGTGACGTTGGAGGCGCCGGTGACGGCGAGCAGCGCGGCAGGCTTGCAGCACAGCTCGGCGACGAGCCTGCGCAGCGTCTCGGCTACGGTGTCGGCCGCGGTCACCACCCGGCGCCCGCCCGCGAGCCAGGGCAGGAAGTTGGCGTGGTGCTCGATGTCGAGCACGACGGTGTCGCCCGGCACGCAGCCTGCCAGCAGGTTCAGCGAGTCGGTTGTCCCGCGGGTGAAGACCGTGACCTGGTCGTCGGCGGCGTCGAAGAAGGCGCCGACGGTGCCGCGCGCGCTCTCGTAGCAGTCGGTGGAGACCCGGGAGGCGTAGCCGGCGCCGCGGTGCACGCTGGCGTAGTACGGCAGCAGCGCGGTGACCCGCTCGGTCACCGCGGCGATGGCGGGGGCGCTCGCGGCGTAGTCGAAGTTCGCATAGCCGACGGTGCCGCCCTGCACCAGCGGGACGGCGAGGTCGTCACCGGAGGTCGCCGCGAGCGGGGCACAGGTCGGTTCGAGAACAGCGGTCATCACGTCATCCCAACGTTCGGGGACCCGCAACAGCGATGTGCCGAGTCCGCGCTTGCCGCGTCCGGTCGGACGACGGCCCGGTCGTCACCCGGAGCACCCCACCGCGGAGGAGGGTTGCCGACCAGCAAGCCGGGGCTGAACGCTGGTACTCATGACCTGCCGAAAAGACTGACAAAGCCACGCCCGGGTTGTCAAGGGCGGATCCGGCGAAGATCACAGCCCGCCCGCGGCGCGCACCCCACCAGGCAGGAGTCGCCGGATGAACGCCGGATGAACAGCGACGCACCCGCTCGACCAGCGCAAATGCCGGTCCGGCCGAGTACCGTGAACAACCGGTCGCCGGCGGGTTCGCCCGCTGGTAACCCGAACATGACAGAACGAGCGGGAAGTGTGGGCACATCGATGAAAGGTGGTGGGGACGTCATGGTCCGACCACAGCTCCATCCGGAGGAACTCGATTCCGCAGCCATCGGCTCGGCGCCGCCCGGCACGGCCACGCTCCCCGACCCGCTGCGCCGCGGCGCGCTCGCCGCGCCCCCGCGCACGCTCGTCGACATCGTCACCGCTACCGCCCAGGAATTCCCGGACGCCGCCGCCATCGACGACGGCGAGACGGTGCTCAGCTACCTGGAACTCGTGGTCGAGATCGAGGCGGCGATGAACCGGCTCGCCGAGGCCGGGGTGCGGCGCGGTGACCGCGTCGGCATTCGGCTACCTTCCGGCAATCGAGAGTTGTACGTCACCATCCTCGCGGTGCTCTACGGCGGCGCTGCCTACGTCCCGGTGGACGCGGACGACCCGGAGGAGCGCGCCCGGCTGGTCTTCGGCGAGGCGAAGGTGGCGGTGATCGTCACCGCCGACGGCATCCTGCCCGGCACCCGCGATGCCGCCGAGGCGCCCGCCGACGACAGCGGCTGGGCCGACCTGCCCACCCCCGACGACGACGCCTGGATCATCTTCACCTCCGGCTCCACCGGCACCCCGAAGGGCGTCGCGGTGACGCACCGCAATGCCGCCGCCTTCGTCGACGCCGAGCACAACCTCTTCCTGCCGGACGACCCGATCGCCCCCGGCGACCGGGTGCTGGCCGGCCTCTCGGTCGCCTTCGACGCCTCCTGCGAGGAGATGTGGCTGGCCTGGCGCAACGGCGCCTGCCTGGTCCCGGCCCCGCGCGACCTCGTGCGCACCGGCGCCGACCTGGGCCCGTGGCTCATGCGGCGCGGCATCACCGTGGTCTCCACCGTCCCGACGCTGGCCGCCACCTGGCCCGCGGAGGCGCTGGACGGCGTCCGGATGCTCATCTTCGGCGGCGAGGCGGTACCGCCGGAGCTGGCCGAGCGGCTCGCCCGCGACACCGACCGCGAGGTGTGGAACACCTACGGCCCCACCGAGGCCACCGTCGTCGCCTGCGCGGCCAGGCTGACCGGCGAGCCGCCGGTGCGCATCGGGCTCCCGCTGGACGGCTGGGACCTGGTGGTGGTGAACGCCGATGGCGAGCCGGTGCCGGAGGGCGAGACCGGCGAGCTGGTGATCGGCGGCGTCGGCCTGGCCCGCTACCTGGACCCGGCCAAGGACGCGGAGAAGTACGCCCCGCTGCCGACGCTCGGCTGGGACCGCGCCTACCGCAGCGGCGATCTGGTGCGCAACGACCGCGCGGGCCTGGTCTTCCTCGGCCGCGCCGATGACCAGATCAAGCTTGGCGGCAGGCGGATCGAGCTCGGTGAGATCGACAACGCGCTGCAGCACCTGCCCGGCGTCACCGGGGCGGCCGCCGCCATCCGCACCACCAAGGCGGGCAACAAGGTCCTGATCGGCTACCTGACCGGCCCGGACACCGACTACGACCTGCGCGCCGCCCGCGCCGCGCTGGCCGGGCAGCTGCCCGCGCCGCTGGTGCCCCGGCTCGCCATCGTCGACGACATGCCGACCAGGACCTCGGGCAAGGTCGACCGCAACGCCCTGCCGTGGCCGCTGCCGAACGCCGCCGAGGACGACCCGGAGAACGAGCTCACCGGCACCGCGCTCTGGATCGCCGGGATCTGGGACTCGATCCTCGGCGCCGAGATCACCGGTTCCGACGTCGACTTCTTCGACCTGGGCGGCGGCTCGCTTGCGGCGGCACAGCTGGTCACCGCGCTGCGCGAGCGCTACCCGACGGTCGCCGTCGCCGATATCTACGACCACCCCCGGCTCGGTGCCATGGCCGAGCTGCTCGACCAGAGCACGCCCGCGGTCGCCGTCGTCGACCGCACGGTCCGCCCGACCCCGCGGCGGGCGCAGCTCGCCCAGGTGCTCGCGACCGTCCCGCTCACCACGCTGACCGGGCTGCAGTGGCTCACCTGGCTCGCCATCGTCGGCAATGTGGCGGCGTGGTCCGGCTCGCTGCCGTGGCTGCCCGCGCTCTCCTGGTGGTGGACGCTGATCGCGTTCGTGCTCTTCATCTCCCCGCCCGGCCGGATGGCCCTCTGCGTGGTCGGGGCGCGCACGCTGCTCGCCGGGCTGCGGCCGGGCAGCTACCCGCGCGGCGGCTCGGTGCACCTGCGGCTCTGGGCCGCGGTCCGGCTCTCCGAGGCCTCCGGCGCGGAGAATCTCTCCGGTGCGCCGTGGATGGTCCCGTTCGCCCGCGCGCTCGGCGCCAAGATCGGCCGCGGCGTCGACCTGCACAGCCTGCCGCCGGTCACCGGCATGCTCGAACTCGGCGAGGGCTGCAGCGTCGAGCCCGAGGTGGACCTGGCCGGGTACTGGATCGACGGCGACGTCGTGCACATCGGCCCGATCGTGGTCGGCGCCGGCGCCGTCGTCGGCTCCCGCTCGGTATTGCTGCCCGGTAGCAAGATCGGCCGCGGCGCCGAGGTGGCGCCCGGCTCCGCCGTGGCCGGAAAGGTCAAGGCCGGGCAGGAGTGGGCCGGCTCGCCCGCGGGCAAGGTCGGCAAGGCCAGGCACCGCTGGCCGACGCAGCGCCCGGACCGGGCGCCGCACTGGGTCGCGATCTTCGGCGTCACCTCGATGGGGCTCGCCGCGGTGCCGATTCTCGGCCTCACCGCGGGCGGGCTCTTCCTGGCCTGGATGATCCGCGACACCAGCACGCTCGGCCAGGGCGCGCTGCGCGCCTTCCTGCTGCTGCCGCCCGCGGTGCTGCTCAGCCTCGGCGTCTACGCGGCGATCACCATCGTCGCGGTGCGGCTGCTCGCCATCGGGCTGACCGAGGGGTACCACCCGGTGCGCGGCCGGGTCGGCTGGCAGGTCTGGTCCACCGAGCGGCTGCTCGACGGCGCGCGCACCTTCCTCTTCCCGCTCTACGCCAGCCTGCTCACCCCGATCTGGCTGCGGCTGCTCGGCGCGAAGATCGGCAAGAGCGTCGAGGCGTCGACGGTGCTGCTGCTGCCCAAGTTCACCACCGTCGCGGACGGCGCCTTCCTCGCCGACGACACCATGATCGCCGGCTACGAGCTGGGCGGCGGCTGGCTGTACATCGGCGAGGCCAAGGTCGGCAAGCGCGCCTTCCTCGGCAACTCGGGGATGACCGCGCCGGGCCGCCGGGTGCCGAAGAACAGCCTGGTCGCGGTGCTCTCCGCGGCGCCGTCGAAGGCGAAGGCCGGGTCGTCCTGGCTGGGCAGCCCGCCGGTGCGGCTGCGCCGGGCCGCCGAGAACGCCGACACCACCCGCACCTTCGACCCGCCGCCGCGGCTGCGGCTGGCCCGCGCCGCCGTCGAGACCTGCCGGCTGATCCCGGTACTCGTCACCTTCGGCATCGGGCTCGGCGTGCTCTTCGGCCTCGCCGCGCTGGCCCGCACCGTGGGACACCTGGCGACCGCGCTGCTCAGCGGTATCGTGCTGATGATCGCGGGCGCGGTGGCAGGCGGCATCGCGGTGCTCGCCAAGTGGCTGTTGGTCGGCCGGATCGGGCGCGACGAGCACCCGCTGTGGAGCTCGTTCGTCTGGCGCAACGAGGTCTCCGACACCTTCGTGGAGACCGTTGCCGCGCCCTGGTTCGCCAGGGCCGCGACGGGTACCCCCGTGATGATCCTGTGGCTGCGCGGACTCGGTGCCACGATCGGCCGCGGAGTATGGTGCGAGTCCTATTGGCTGCCGGAGGCCGACTTGGTGACGCTCGGTGACGGCGCGACGGTGGAGCGGGGGTGCGTGGTGCAGACCCACCTCTTCCACGATCGGATCATGGCGATGGACACCGTCGTGCTCGAGGACGGCGCCACCCTCGGCCCGCACTGCGTCGCGCTGCCAGCCGCCACCATCGGGGCGGGCGCCACCGTCGGCCCGGCCTCGCTGGTCATGCGCGGCGACACCGTCCCCGCCTCCACCCGCTGGTGGGGCAACCCGATCGCCCCCTGGTACCTGAACGATCCTGGGACGGTGTGATGGGCGGCAAGTTCTACGACGCCCCCATCGACGAGTACCTCCCGCAGAACGGCAACCGGGGCTACCGCGTCTCCCGGTACGAACTCGAGCTCGGCTACCGGGTGGCGGGCAACCGGCTCACCGGCCGGGCCGTGCTCACCGCGGTCACCACCGAGGTCCGCGACCGCTTCGCGCTCGACCTCTCGCAGGCCATGCGGGTGACCAAGGTGCTCGTCAACGGCGTCAAGGCCGCGCGCTACGTGCACCAGCACCACAAGCTCGTCGTCACCCCGCAGCAGAAGATCCCGGCGGGCGGCGTGCTCACCTTCACCGTGCAGTACGGCGGTACACCGCGGCCGGTGCGCGGGCCGTGGGGCGAGGTCGGCTGGGAGGAGCTCACCGAGGGCGCGCTGGTCGCCAGCCAGCCGAACGGCGCCGCCTCCTGGTTCCCCTGCGACGACCACCCCAGCTCCAAGGCCAGCTACCGCATCGCGATCACCACCGACTCGCCGTACTACGCGCTCGCCAACGGCACCCTGGTCGGCAAGCAGACCAAGGCCAGCCAGACCACCTGGATCTACGAGCAGCCCGAGCCGATGGCCGGGTACCTGGCCACCATCCAGATCGGGCACTACCGCAGGCACCGGATCGGCCCCGCGCACGCGCCGGTGCCCATGGACGCCGTCGTGCCGACCCGGCTGCGCGCCGCCTTCGAGCACGACTTCGCCAGGCAGCCGTGGATGATGGAGCTGTTCACCGAGCGCTTCGGCCCCTACCCGTTCGCCGGCTACACCGTCGTCGTCACCGACGACGAGCTGGAGATCCCGATCGAGGCGCAGGGCATCTCGATCTTCGGCGCCAACCACTGCGACGGCAGGCGCAGCGCCGAGCGGCTGGTGGCGCACGAACTCGCACATCAGTGGTTCGGCAACAGCGTCACCATCCGGCAGTGGCGCGACATCTGGCTACACGAGGGCTTCGCCTGCTACGCGGAGTGGCTCTGGTCCGAGGAGAGCGGCGGCCCCGGCGCCGACCGGATGGCCCGCGCCGCGCGGCACAACCTGGCCAGGCAGCCGCAGGACATCGTCGTCGGCGACCCCGGCCCGGCCCGGATGTTCGACGACCGGGTCTACAAGCGCGGCGCGCTGGCGCTGCACGCGCTCCGGCTCGAACTCGGCGACCGCGCCTTCTTCGCGCTGCTGCGCGAGTGGACCACCCGCTACCGGCACTCCTCGGTGATCACCGAGGAGTTCACCGACCTGGCCGGGCACTACACCACGCTCCCGCTGCGCCCGCTCTGGGAGTCCTGGCTGCACAGCGCGCCGCTCCCCCAGCTGCCGCCGCTCAGCGGGGTTCAGGGCGCCAGGTAGCGGGCGGCCAACTCCTCGACCAGCGGGTCGTCGTCGGCCACCGCGTCGAGCTCGAGCAGATCGGTGCGGACCGCGTTCTGCCTGGTGTCGTCGTGCTCCGGGTCGGGGGTGCCGTCCTCCGCGAGCTGGCGCTCCAACTTGTGCCGGATCCGGGATTTCAGCGTGTCGCTCATACCGGTGGCCTTCCCGCCACGGGGACCGCGAATCTAGACCGGGGTGAGCCAGCCACCCCACGGCGAGTTGCGCAGCACGGTGTAGAGCGTCATCACCCCGAGGAACGCCAAGAGCATCCACCGCTCCAGCCCCGGCACCCGCACCGCGTCGCCGCGCCAGGCCCTTCGGGTCCAGTCGGCGACCCACAGCACGAAGGCGAGCACCAGCGGCAGCACCAGGATATTGCTGTGCAGCGAGCCGAGCAGGTCGCCCTCGGTGAGCAGGTGCGTGCCGCGCAGCCCGCCGCAGCCGGGGCAGTACCACCCGGTGAGCGCGTAGACCGGGCACACCCCGTAGGAGCCTTCGACGTGCGGATCGCGCACATGCAGCAGCACGGCCGCGCCGATCCCGGCGCCCGCGACGGCCAGCGGCGCGAGCACTCCGAGCCGGCTGCGGGTAGCGGTAGTCACGGCTTCCAACGGTAGCGCACCGGATACCCGAAGATCGGCCACCGTAACGGCCCGACGGTTTTGGCCGGATCTCACAAAGAAGCCGCTTTCATCGTGCGCAATATATCTGCTGTCCAAAACACGAATCGGGCTCCGAAATCCGGGTATAAAAGCTGCAAGAGCGAGGATTTCCGCAGTGCGGCGCTTGCTCTGGCAAGCACTCTGCTTGCAGCGTATGGTGTGCCGTTAGACACAAAGGAGTGCTCGCATGCTGGTCAAGTCGATGCGGACGGTCGCCGGTTTACGCGGCGCCGAGCCCCTCACCGCCGCCTACCGCGCCGGGCTGCGCTCGCGCACCTACGGCTCCGCCTCGCTGAACCGGCCCGCCGCCGACCCGGAGGTCTTCCCGGTCACCACTGTCGACGGCGCCAGACTCCGGGTGCACGCCTACGGCCCCGCCGATGCCGACGCGATCGTGCTGATCCACGGCTGGAGCTGCTGTATCGAGTACTGGAACCCGCAGATCAATGCCTTCGCCGAGAACTACCGCGTGATCTCCTACGATCAGCGCGGCCACGGCGACAGCGACCTCGGCCGGATCGCGCCGAGCGGCGAGACCCTCGCCGACGACCTCGCCACCGTCCTGGACGCCACGCTGCGGCCGGGCCGGAAGGCGCTGCTGGTCGGGCACAGCATGGGCGGCATCACCATCCAGGCCTGGGCGCAGCGCTACCCCGAGCAGGTCGCCCGCCGCGCGGCGGGCGTTATCCTGGCGAACACCGCCTCGAAGGACATCGCGAACGAGACCGACCTGCTGCCGCTGCTGAACAAGCAGCTCTCGGTGGGCGGCAACCCGCTTACCCTGCTCGGCGCCGCCGTCCGGATGCCCATGTTCCTGGCCGAGGCGCTGCTCTTCGCCCCGGTACCGGTGCCGGACGTCTGGCCGGTCGGGCTCGCACTCAAGCACCGGGTGATGACCAGCAGGGCCACCGACGAGCAGGTCTCCTTCGCGCTCGGCGTCGTCCGCTCCTGCCGCCCGCTCTCCCGCGGCCTGCACGCCGCCGCGCTCGCCGAACTCGACCTCGGCGAAGCCGCCGCGCACCTGGCCGCGGTGCCGACCACGGTCATCGCCGGCGAGCACGACCGACTGCTGCCCGAGCGGCTCTCCCGGCCCATCGTGCAGCACATCGTCAAGGCGGGCGGAACGGTCGACTACCAGGTGTGGCCGACCGGGCACCTCGGGAACGTCGAGGAGGCCGAGCGGTTCAACGCGGAGATCGCCAGGATGGCGGGGATGTCGCGCGGGGTCGCGGCGGTGGCGGGCTGACCGCTTTTCCCGAAGCCGAGGTCGCGGTCCGCTGGGGCCGCACCGGTGATCACTGCTTCCCCGCGGCCGCCGAAGTGGACGGCCGGTGGTGGGTGGCGCGGCTGAATCCGTTCCCCGACCACGAGATGTACACCCTGTTCGTCGACGGCGAGGTGCGGTTCGACTTCACCGAGGTTCCGGAGGCGTGGCTCGGGTTTCGCGCCGGTCTGCGCAGGGTGAATCGCTGGTCGGCGCGGCGTGCGCTCGCGCCGCTGCGCGAGTTCGCCGTCTACGGCAGTGAGGTCGGGCGGCCCTGCGACGACCCGTTCTGCTGCGGTTAGCCGCTTCCCTCCCGGACGTCCCTGCCTTCTTCGGCGAACGCCTTGAAGTCCCGCATGTGCTGCTGCGACTGCCTGCGGAAGGAACCGGGCAGCAGCCGCCCGAGCAATCGGATCAGCCGGCTGTCGAACCGGTACTCGCTCTCGCTCTCCCAGTGCGTCGCCTCGGGACCGGCCTCGGTCAGCCGATCCCGCACGGCGCTCCACATGCCAGCGCCGACGATCTCCCGGTCGAAGTGCACGACCACCTCCGCGGGGATGTCCCGCAGCTCCGCCGGTTCCCGGCGGGTGATCGTCTCGGTGCACTCGACCTCGCGATTACCCGTCCGCAGCACCACCCGCGACTCGGTTCCGAGCTCCCCGTGCACCCCTTTCACCGGCTCGTGCCGCACCACCCCGCGCAGCCACTTCGGGATGTGCACCGGGTCGGCCAGCAGCTGAGCCACCCGCTCCCGCGGCAGCGCGATCTCGATCGAGTTGGTGTACTTCACGGGCCGGATCATATTTCGAGAACGTGATTCTCTTCCAGCTCGGCCCCTTGCGCGCGTCACACCAGCGCAAACGCAACAGCAGGTTGACTGGGCAGCACCCTCGTGGAAACCTGTAGTTCCAAAATGAGAATATAATTCTCACAAGGAGGGACTACGCATGGCCAAAGCGCTTGCGGCAGAGGTGTCGACCTGGCCCGAGGACAACCCGCAACTGATCGGGAGCCGGTGCGGCACCTGCGCCGCCACCACCTGGCCGCGGCAGTCGCGCTGCCCGCGGTGCAGCGGCCCGGAGATGACCGATCTGCTGCTGCCCCGGAGCGGGACCCTGATCGCCTGGACCACGCAGGGCTTCGTCCCCAAGCTGCCCTACGCGGGCAAGGAGAACGCTGACAGTTTCCAGCCGTTCGGCGTCGGGCTGGTGCAGCTCGGCGAGGACGTGCGCGTCGAGGCCAGGCTCACCGAATCCGACCCCGAGGTGCTGCGCTTCGGCATGGACGTCGAGCTGACCTTCGTCCCGCTGTACACCGACGACGCCGGTGAAGAAGTCATGACCTGCGCCTTCCAGCCGGTTCAGTGAGGAGAGACAGATGAACGACGTCGCCATCATCGGCGTGGGGCTGCACCCGTTCGGCCGCTTCCAGAAGACCGCCATCGAGCTCGGCGCCGAGGCGATCCAGCTCGCGCTCACCGATGCCGGGGTGCAGTGGAAGGACATCCAGTTCGGCTTCGGCGGTAGCTACGAGGTGAGCAACCCGGACGCCGTCACCCGCCTGGTCGGGCTCACCGGCATCCCCTTCACCAACGTGTTCAACGCCTGCGCCACCGCGGCCAGCTCGATCGAGCAGACCGCGGAGGCCATCCGCTCCGGCCGCTACGACATCGGCATCGCCGTCGGCATGGACAAGCACCCGCGCGGCGCCTTCACCGACGACCCGGCCAAGCTCGGCCTCCCGTCCTGGTACGCGGAGAACGGCCAGTTCGTGACCACCCAGTTCTTCGGCATCAAGGCCAACCGCTACATCCACGAGCACGGCATCTCGCAGCGCACCCTGGCCAAGGTCGCCGCCAAGAACTTCCGCAACGGGGCGCTCAACCCGAACGCCTTCCGGCGCAAGCCGATCTCCGAGGACGACATCCTCAACTCGACCATGCTGAACTACCCGCTCACCCAGTACATGTTCTGCTCCCCCGACGAGGGCGCGGCGGCGGTCATCATGTGCCGCGGCGACCTCGCCGCCCGCTACACCACCAAGCCGATCTACCTGCGCTCCAGCGCGATCCGCACCCGCCGCTACGGCGCCTACGAGGTGCACAGCACCTGGGCCGCCATCGACGAGGACGTCTCGCCCACCGTCTACGCCTCCCGCGCCGCCTTCGAGACGGCAGGCGTCGAGCCGGGCGACGTCGACGTCATCCAGCTGCAGGACACGGACGCCGGTGCCGAGATCATCCACATGGCGGAGAACGGCTTCTGCAAGGACGGGGAGCAGGAGAAGTTGCTCGCCGAGGGGGCGACCGAGATCGGCGGGCGGCTGCCGATCAACACCGATGGCGGGCTGCTCGCCAACGGGGAGCCGATCGGGGCCTCCGGGATCCGGCAGGTGTACGAGATCGTGCAGCAGTTGCGCGGGAACGCCGGGGATCGGCAGGTGCCTGGGAATCCGAAGGTGGGGTTCGCGCAGGTCTACGGTGCGCCGGGTACCGCGGCGGCGTCGGTGCTGACTACCTGAGTTCGTCGAGAACAAGTTCGGCCCGGTCGTACGCGACCGGGCCGAATTCGTGCTTGGGTGAAAGAATATCCAGCTGTTGAGCCGCCTGCGAGAATCGAACTCGCGACCTTTTCATTACGAGTGAAGCGCTCTACCGACTGAGCTAAGGCGGCGTGCCTTTCGGCCAGGGCAGTCTATCGTCCCGGCCCTGGATCACGAAAACAGGTGGTCACTTCGTTTGGGCCTCGATGAGCGTGGCGACCATGGCGGCGACCGCGAAGCGCGGTTTGACGTTCAGGTCGAGCGCTTCGCGGCAGGCGAGGACGGCTTCGACGGAGCGGAGCAGCCCCTCGGGGGAGACGCGGTGGGCGAGGTCGTGGATGGGGTCGCTGAGGTCGGGGTGGGTGAGCGAGACGCCGGTGCGGACGGCGCCGAAGCGGACGGCGATGGCGTCGCGGTAGACGCCTGCGATGTCGATCAGGGTGCGGTCGAGTGCGTCGCGGCCGGTGCGGGTGGCGCGGGATTTCTGGCGGCGTTCGAGGTCTTTGAGCACGCCGGCCGAGCCGCGGGTGGCGCCTGCGGAGCCCTTGCCGGTGCCGCCCGCGCCGAGTGCGGTGGCGAGTTCGTCGCGCTCCTGCTCGTCGCGGTCGGCGCTCATCTCCTTCGCCTCGTCGTCGGCGGCTTTGACCAGTTCGTCGGCGGCGGTGTAGCCGTTGCCGCGGCCGACGGCGCCGACGAGGGCGAGCGACTTCTTGCGGCGGGCCCGCGCCTCGGGGTCGGTGGCGAGCCGCCGGGCGCGGCCGACGTGGCCGCCGCTCACCGAGGCGGCCCAGTCGGCGGCGTCGGCGGGGAGGCCGTCGCGTTCCTTCAGTACCTGGGCGATGGCGGGCACCGAAGGGGTCACCAGGTGGACGTGCCTGCAGCGGGAGCGCAGTGTGATGGAGATGTCCTCGGGGTCGACGGTGGGGGCGCAGAGCAGGAAGACGGTGCGCTCCGGCGGCTCCTCGACCGCTTTGAGCAGGGCGTTGCCCGCCCCCTCGGTCAGCCTGTCGGCGTCCTCGACGACCACAACCTGCCAGCGGCCGGTGCTCGGCCTGCGGGCGGCGATCTGCACGATGTCGCGCATCTCCTTGACGCTGATGCTGAGCCCCTCCGGCACGATCCGGCGCACGTCGCCGTGCGTGCCCGCGAGCACGGTGGTGCAGGCATGGCAGTGGCCGCAGCCGACGACCCCCGGCGTCGTGCACTGCAGGGCGGCCGCGAAGCACACAGCGGCCACCGACCGGCCGGAGCCGGGCGGGCCGGTGAACAGCCAGGAATGCGTCATGGCGCCGGACATCCGGCCCTCGCGGGCCGCGGTCGCGGCGGCGGTCAGCTCGGCCTCGACCGTTTCCTGCCCGACCAATCGATCGAAGACTCCCGCCACGGCGACCACCCTAGCCGGGGCCACCGACGCCGCGCCCCCACACGGCGGTCAGCCAGACGGCGCGCGCGGCGGCGAGCGCGCGCTCGACCGGAACGTCGGCGGCGGGCACGCTCTCCTGCCGCAGCACCCCGATCGTCATGCTGAACAGCGCCGTCACCAGCGCGGGAATGTCGTCGACCGGCGGGGCGGCGCGGCCGGAGGCCACCTGCCCCTCGACGAAGCCGACCAGTTTGCGCACGAAGGCGCCGATGAAGTCGTCCCACATGGCGCTGAGCTGCGGGTCGCTGTCGCGCGCCTGCACGCAGGCGTTGAGCAGCGCGGCGTGGCGCTGCCAGACGGCGACGGCGGCGTCCAGCATGCGGCCGGTGAAGGCGGCGGGGGCCTCGGCGGCGGCGAAGGTGCTCAGCTCGGCGGTGGCCTCGTCGACCTCGGACCACACCTGGGCCAGCGCCGCGGCCACGACGGTGTACTTGGACTCGAAGTAGAAGTAGAAGGCGGGCCGGGAGACGCCGGCCCGGCTCGCGATCCGGGCCACCGAGAGCTCCTGGATCGGCACCGAGCCGAGCAGCTCGGTGACCGCGTCGATGATGGCGGCGCGCTGCTGGTCGCCGCGGCTCGGCGCCCGGCGATCGCCGCGGGTGGCGCGCTCCGGCATCGCTGCTCCTTCGGATCGGGTGCCACCGAGCATACGGTTATTGACGGTGTGTCAGATTTGCTGACACACTGTCAGCCATGACCGAGCGTTCTTTCCCGGGCCGCCGCTGGGTCGGCGGCCGCACCATCGCCCGCCGGATGGCGGAGCTCGACCCGGTGCGGGACCACGAGGAGCTGACCCGGCTCACCGTCGAGGTGCGCTACGGCGACAAACTCTTCGTGCACGCGGCCTACCTGGTCGCCTTCGCCAGGCAGGTGGCGGTGCCGTCGATCGCGCGCACGGTCTACCGGCGCGGCACCGGCGACCTGATCCGGGACGTGCGCAGGCGCAACGACCACACGCTCGTCTTCTTCGGCGAGATGCTGCGGCACGGGCACACCGGGGAGCGGGGGCGGGCCGCCATCGATCGGATGGAGGCCATCCACAGCCGGTTCGGCATCGGCCACGACGAGAAGCTGTACACGCTCGCCTCGCTCGCGTTCGAGGGCGAGCGGATCGCGGGGAACCTCGGCCTGGATCCCTTCACCGACGCGGAACGCGTTGCGCAGTACCACTTCTGGCGCGGGGTCGGCGAGCGGATGGGGCTGACGGTGCCGGAGACCGCGGCGGCGTTCCAGGGTTGGGCGCTGGCGTACGAGCGGGCGCACTACGGGCACACCGAAGGCGGCCGGGCACTGGTCGACCAGCTCTTCGCCGACTGGCGGGCCCGCTGGTTCCCTGGCCCGGCCGGACACCTCGGCGACGGCGTGCTGCGGCTGCTCATGGACGACCACCTGCGCGCGACCCACCACCTCGCCGCACCGCCGCGCCCGCTCACCGCGCTCGCCCCGACGGCGCTGCGCGGGTACCTGGCGGTGCAGGCGGCCCGGCCACACCGCCCGGAGCGCTCCTGGGTCGACCACTTCGCCGACCCGGGCGCGCTGGACATCGCCGCCTACGGCCACCGGCCCACTCCGGCGTAGCGACCGAGCTACTCGCTGACGCTGCGCGCGGCCGTCTTCTTCGCGGGCGCCTTCTTGGCCGGCGCCTTCTTCACGGCCGACTTGGCCGCGGCCGTTTTGGTCGCGGTCGCCGCCGTCTTCTTGGCGGGCGCCTTCTTGGCCGGAGCCTTCTTCGTCGCGGTCTTCTTGGCGGTCTTCTTCACCGGCCCGCGCGCCCGCCGCTCGGCGAGCAGCTCGGCGGCGCGCGCATCGCTGATGCTCTCGACCTCGTCGCCCTTGCGCAGGCTGGCGTTGGTCTCGCCGTCGGTGACGTACGGGCCGAAGCGCCCGTCCTTGATCACCATGGGCTTCTCGGTCACCGGGTCGGCGCCGAGTTCACGCAGCGGCGGCGTGGCCCCGGCCTGCCTGCCGCGCCGCTTGGGCTCGGCGTAGATCTTCAGCGCGTCCTCCAGCGAGACGGTGAAGATCTGGCTCTCGTCGGCGAGCGAGCGGGAGTCGGTGCCCTTCTTCAGGTACGGCCCGTAGCGCCCGTTCTGCGCGGTGATCTCCTCGCCGGAGGCGGGATCCTTGCCGACCACCCGCGGCAGCGAGAGCAGCTTCAGCGCCTCGTCGAGGGTGACGGTCGCGGGATCCATCGACTTGAAGAGCGAGCCGGTGCGCGGCTTGGCCGCGGCGGGCTTCTTCGCCGTCTTGGTGGCCTCGGTCTTCTCCGGGGCGGGCAGCAGCTCGGTGACGTACGGGCCGAACCTGCCCTCCTTCGCCACGATCTCGTGCCCGGACTCCGGGTCGGTGCCGAGCGAGCGGCCCTCCTGCGGGGTCGCGAAGAGCTTCTCGGCGAGCTCGGGGGTGAGCTCGTCCGGGGGCAGGTCGTCGGGCAGGTTGGCCCGCTGCGAGACCGGGTCGCCCTCCGGATCGTCCGGGTCGGTGACGAGCCGCTCCAGGTACGGGCCGAACCGGCCGACCCGGACCACGACGTCCCGGTCCTCGTCGTCGCGGAACAGGACGATCGAGTTGACCTCGCGGGCGTCGATCTCGTCCAGCCGCTCGCCGACCATCCGCTTCAGCCCGCCGGAGCGCGCGACCGAGCCCTCGGCCCCGGTCTCGCCGCCGAAGTAGAAGCCGGACAGCCAGTCGCCGCGGCGCTCCCTGCCGCCGGCGATGGCGTCCAGGTCGTCCTCCATGGCGGCGGTGAAGTCGAAGTCGACCAGCCTGCCGAAGTGCGCCTCGAGCAGCCCGATCACCGCGAACGCCACCCAGGACGGGACGAGCGCGCTGCCGCGCTTGTAGACGTAGCCGCGGTCGAGGATGGTCTTGATGATCGAGGCGTAGGTCGACGGCCTGCCGATGCCGAGCTCCTCGAGCGTCTTGATCAGCGAGGCCTCGGTGTAGCGGGCGGGCGGGTTGGTGCTGTGCCCGTCCGGGTTCAGCTCGACCGCGGTGACGGCCTGGCCCTCGGTGAGCGAGGGCAGCCTGGACTCGGCGTCGTCGGACTGGCCGCCCGCCTCCTCGTCCACGCTCTCCACGTACGCCTTGAGGAAGCCGGCGAAGGTGATGGTGCGGCCGGAGGTGGAGAACACGCACTCCTCGCCGGTGCCAGCGTGCCCGGTGACCCGGACCGTCAGCGTGGTGCCCTTGGCGTCGGCCATCTGCGAGGCGACGGTGCGCTGCCAGATCAGCTCGTAGAGCCGGAACTCGTCGGTGTCCAGCCGCGAGTGCAGCTGACCCGGGGTCGAGAAGGTGTCGCCGGAGGGGCGGATCGCCTCGTGTGCCTCCTGCGCGTTCTTCACCTTGCGGGTGAACTGCCGCGGGGTCGGGTGCACGTACTCGGCGCCGTAGAGCTGGGTGGCCTGCGCGCGCGCGGCGGCGATGGCCGACTCGGAGAGCGTCGTCGAGTCGGTGCGCATGTAGGTGATGTAGCCGTTCTCGTACAGCCGCTGCGCCACCCGCATGGTGCGCTCGGAGGTGAAGCGCAGCTTGCGCCCGGCCTCCTGCTGCAGCGTCGAGGTCATGAACGGCGGGTACGGCTTGCGCGTGTACGGCTTGGACTCGACCGAGCTGACGGTCAGGTCGACGCCGTCGAGCGCCTCGGCGAGCCTGCGCGCGTGCGCCCCGTCGAGCACGACGACCCCGGCGGCCGACTTGAGCGCGCCGCTGGAGTCGAAGTCGCGGCCCGAGGCGACCCGGGCGCCGTCCACGCCGACCAGGCGGGCGCCGAAGATCCGCGGATTGCTCGCGGCCTCCTGCTCGCCCGCGTCCAGTTTGGCGGCGATATCCCAGTACTCGGCCGAGCGGAAGGCCATCCGCTCGCGCTCGCGGCGCACGATGACCCTGGTGGCCACCGACTGCACCCGGCCTGCCGAGAGCCGGGGCATGACCTTCTTCCACAGCACCGGGCTGACCTCGTAGCCGTACAGCCGGTCCAGGATGCGCCTGGTCTCCTGCGCGTCGACCAGGTCGCTGTCCAGATCGCGGGTGTCGGCGGCGGCGGCGCGAATGGCGGGTTCGGTGATCTCGTGGAAGACCATCCGGCGAACCGGAATCTTCGGTTTGAGCGTCTCCAGCAGGTGCCAGGCGATGGCCTCGCCCTCGCGGTCCGGGTCGGTGGCGAGGTAGAGCTCGTCGGCGTCCTTGAGCAGGCTCTTGAGCTCGGTGACCTTGGACTTCTTGTCCGGGCTCACCACGTAGATGGGCTCGAAGTCGTTGTCGACGTCGACGCCGAGCCGCGCCCACGGCTGCCCCTTGTACTTGGCCGGCACGTCGGCGGCGCCGCGCGGCAGATCCCTGATGTGGCCGACCGAGGCCTCCACCGTGTAGTTGCGGCCCAGGTAGGGGGCGATCTTCCTGGCCTTGGTCGGGGACTCCACGATCACGAGACGACGCAGGGGCCGGCCCTGGTCGGCTGTACCGCGGTCTCGTGTTGCCACCGGCGACTCCACACCTTTCGTTCTCTACCCGCACGGCGCGTATGCGCCCGGCGCGGCTGCAGTGGGCGGCGCGGGACGACCGTCGCCACCAGAGACGTTTATACCCTCGGCCTGCACACCGCGAGCGCGGTGGAAATACCGAGCGTACGACCTCTCAGCGGTTCAGTATGCACCGAACCACGAGCGCGATGCGTCCGCGCCGGACACGCCGGCCCTGCGAGCACCCCCCTGAGCAGGGTCCGCGACGGACCCGGACCTCCCCCGGAAACGGCTTCGTCCCTCACCTCCGTCGCCGGTGGTGAGGGACGAACGCTGATGCGTGGCTCAGCTGAGCGCGCGCACTCCGGTGGCCTGCGGGCCCTTGGTGCCCTGACCGACCTCGAATTCGACCTTCTGGTTCTCCTCGAGGGTACGGAAGCCCGCCCCCTGGATTTCGGAGTAGTGGACGAAGACGTCAGCGGAGCCGTCTTCGGGCGCGATGAAGCCGAACCCCTTCTCCGCGTTGAACCACTTCACAGTTCCCTGTGCCATTCTGTTCCTTCTCTTTCTTACCCGGAACGGCGGACAACTGGTTCGTCCACCGGGCCCGTTGAGACCGCTGTACTGTTGGTTTCCCCCTGCAGGAAAGCCCGAGCACACCGTTCGCAACTCGATCCTGCTGACGGTTTGGACTTTGGATCCGTCCCTCGAACACAGAAGCTTGCGACCAGGAACCAGTGAACCATGTCCCTCACGAATTCAACAGCCGAGTTACCAGTAATTTGCAAAAAACTTGATCTTGCGAATGCGCAGGTGCGGAACCCATTGGCGAAATCCATACTTCGGGTCGGTTTGCCGCACGATAACCAAGTCCGAGTACGGCAAACGGGCTGTGATGCAGGTCGCTATTTGGTATCGAATACACCCTCGACGGCACGCCGATACACACTGATCACAGCGCCGGAGGCCGGAAGGGGCGGTTACGCGTGAGTAGCAAGCAGCCTGGGGCGTGCGCGGCGCCGGAATTGCCGCTGTCCTATGGTCGATCGTTGCTCAACCGTGTTCTGGTCAATGGTCCAGAATTCGACGGGCAGTTGACGCACGTGGCGGAGCTGCCCGCGCGGCCCGCGGCGCCGGATTCCTGGCCGGAATGGGCTCCGCCCGAGGTCATCGCCGCTTTCCGGGAGACCGGGGTGCCGGAGCCGTGGCGGCATCAGCGGCGGGCGGCGGAGCTGGCCTTCTCCGGCGCCGATGTCGTGCTGGCGACCGGCACCGCGTCCGGCAAATCGCTGGCCTATCAATTGCCGGTGCTCAGCACCCTGCACGACGACCCGCGGGCCACCGCGCTGTACCTGGCCCCGACCAAGGCGCTCGGCGCCGACCAGCTGCGCGCGGCGGGCGCGCTCACGCACGCCGGCGCGCTGCGCGAGGTGCACCCGGCCACCTACGACGGCGATACGACGCCCGAGGTCAGGCAGTGGGTGCGGGCCAATGCGCGCTGGATCTTCACCAACCCGGACATGCTGCACCTGAGCGTGCTGCGCTCGCATCAGCGCTGGGCGCGGCTGCTGCGCGGGCTGCGCTATGTCGTGGTCGACGAATGCCACGCCTACCGGGGCGTCTTCGGGTCGCACGTGGCGCTGGTGCTGCGCAGGCTGCGGCGGCTGGCCGCGCGCTACGGCGCCGACCCGACCTTCGTGCTGTGCTCGGCCACCGCCGCCGACCCGGCGGCCGCGGCGTCCCGGCTGATCGGGCGGGAGTGCGCGGCGGTGACGGAGGACGGCTCGCCGAGCGGTCCGCGCACCATCGCGCTCTGGGAGCCGCCGCTGCTTACCGGCGTGACCGGGGAGAACGGGGCGCCGGTGCGCCGTTCGGCCACCGGAGAGGCCGGCCGCTTCCTCGCCGACCTGGTGCTGGAGGGCGCCCGCACGCTGGCCTTCGTTCGCTCCCGGCGAGGCGCCGAGGCGACCGCGCTTGAGGCCCGCAGGCTGCTCGCCGCGGTCGATCCGGAGCTGGTGGGGCGGGTGGCGGCGTACCGGGCCGGGTACCTGCCGGAGGATCGCCGGGCGCTGGAGGCGGCGCTCTCCGAGGGGGAACTGCTCGGGGTCGCGACCACGAACGCGCTGGAGCTGGGCGTCGACATCGCGGGGCTGGACGCCGTGGTGATGTCCGGCTTTCCCGGCACCGTCGCCTCTTTCCGGCAGCAGGCCGGGCGCGCGGGGAGGCGCACGCAGGGTGCGCTCGTCCTGCTCGTGGCCAGGGACGATCCGCTCGACACCTACCTGGTGCACCACCCGGAGGCGCTGCTCGGCAAGCCGGTGGAGGCGACGATCACCGACCCGCGCAACCCCTACGTCCTCGGCCCGCACCTGCTCTGCGCGGCCTGTGAGCTGCCGCTCACCGAGAACGAGATCGACGCGCTCGACGCCCGCGCCGTGGTCGCCGAGCTGGCCGCCGACGGGCTGATCCGGCGGCGGCCGGGGCGGACCGCCGACGAACCCGCACGCTGGCACGTGACCGCGGGCAGCCAGCCGCACGACGGGGTGGATGTGCGCGGCGGCATCGGCGATCCGGTGGTGATCGTGGACAGCGAGACCGGCAGGCTGCTCGGCACCGCCGACGCCGGACGGGCGCTCGCCACCCTGCACCCCGGCGCCGTGCACCTGCACCAGGGCGAGACCTTCGAGGTGGAGGAGCTCGACCTGGACGAGGGCGTCGCCTTCGTCCGGGCGGAGGATCCCGGGTGGACCACGCACGCCAGGCAGACGACATCGATCGCGGTCGTGCACACCATCGACCAGCGGATTTCCGGTCGCGTGGTGGCGTCGCTCGCCGAGGTCCGGGTGACCGGGCAGGTCGTCGGCTACCTGCGCACCCTGGCCGACGGCACCGTGCTCGACCTGGTCGAACTCGCCATGCCGGAGCAGATCCTCCCCTCGATCGCGGTCATGTACACGGTGACCCCCGCGCTGCTGGGCGCGGCGGGGATCGTCGACGTCCCCGGTGCGCTGCACGCCGCCGAGCACGCCGCCATCGGGCTGCTTCCGCTCGTCGCGACCTGCGACCGCTGGGACATCGGCGGGGTCTCGGTGGCCGAGCATCCGGACACCGGGCTGCCGACGGTGTTCGTGTACGACGGGCAGCCGGGTGGCGCCGGCTTCGCCGAGCGGGGGTACGCCGCCCTGGAGCGCTGGCTGGCGGCGACCAGGGATCTGATCATCGCCTGTGAGTGCCTGGCCGGGTGTCCGTCCTGCGTGCAGTCGCCCAAGTGCGGGAGCGGGAACCATCCGCTGGACAAGGACGGCGCTGCTCGGCTGCTCGGTGCGGTACTGCGGGAGATCACCGGCGCAACGCCGATCCGTGACGGCGGCGACGCCGCCTCGTGACCGCCCCGCCACCGGCGCTGGGTCGAAGCTCGTCGTGCTCGCCCCAGCCGGTCGCCGAGCGGCCGCCGAGGCGCTCGATGGAATAAAAAGGATAGGTTTCAGGTTAACTGGGCTATTGCCACGTCACCCAATTGCGGCCGATTGGTTTATTTCGTTCTGTTTCGATTGGTTCTCCGCACATTAGTGGGAGCCTTCGCATTTCCCGCAGAATCGCGATTAATTCACTCTGATTGCGACGATCCCGAGGGTTGCGCAATAGCGCATCGTGATCACTCGATCTTGTCCGTCGGACCGGCGCGAGCAGCTGCGCTGGCGAATCGTGCACCGAACAGACCTAGCGGTATTCGCAGCTCCGCGACGACGGTCACATCCCATTGATCGACGGTGCACTCGCGCAGCCGGGTGCCCGCTCGCGCCGCGAGCTCGTCGGCCGCCGCGCAGCCTGCCACCGGCCCCTCGAGCAGCGCGCCCGCCGCCGCCAGCGCGGCCAGGTCGGCCGCGGACTGCACCCGGTGCCTGGCGGTGACGGCGGCGCCGAGTTGAGCGATCATCGCGGTCACCGCCAGCAGGGCGAGCAGGGCGAAGCAGGCGATCACCGTCGCGCTGCCCCGCTCACGGTGGGCGCGCACGGCCTGTGCGGGCGTGTCGCCACGCTCGCTCGGAGCGGTCACCGGCGCACGGGCGCGCCCGCTGTGCGCCGGGACAGTTGGCACACTCGCGCTGACGTGCGGCTTCACCGGCCCGCCTCCGGCTCGACGGCTGCGACGGCCTCAGCCCGCAGCCGCAATCCGGGCAACAGCGGCACCGATGCTGTGACCTGCGCGACGACCAGTGCGCCGTCGTGCCGCAGCGTGATCTCGGCGCCGGTCGGGGCGACCTGTCGTGCTGCGGCTTCGGCCTGCGGCCGGTCGCCGCGGGCGGCGAGCCGGGCGGCCTCGCGGGCGGCGTCGACACAGCGGACCTGTGCCGACGCCGCGAGCAGGGCTCCGAGGCAGAGGGCGACCACCGCGACCAGGGTCGCGATCGCGATGGCCGCCTCGACGGTGACGGCGCCGCGATCGCCGCGGAGCGGGCCGGTCAGACTGTCGTCCGCAGTGCCCGATCGATGATGCCGGTGAGCGCGTCCACGATATTGTCCCCGGTCACCACGGTGAAGAGCACCGCCCCGAAGGCCGCGGCGGCGATCGTCCCGATGGCGTACTCGACGGTCGACATGCCGTCGTCGGCGCCGAGTGCGTGCCGGAGCCGCTCGCGCAGCCCGGCCCTCTCCGATTCGGTCATCCCTCTCCCCTTCCTGTCCGGCGGGCGCCCCGCGCGCCCGCCCGTTCCTGTGCCGCCTCACAGCAGCCCGTTTCCGAGGACCCGGCCTGCCAGCCCGATCACCACCGGCACGATGCCGAGGCAGAGGAAGGCGGGGAGGAAACAGAGGCCGAGCGGGCCCGCGATCAGGACCCCCGCGCGTTCGGCGCGCGCGGCGGCCGCGTCCTCGACCGCTGCCCTGCGCTGGCCGGCGAGTTCGGTGACGGCGGTGGCGAGTGCCGCGCCGGAGCGGGCCGAGCGGCGGGCCAGCCGGGCGAGGGCGTCGATCTCCTCGGCGCCGGGGCGGTTCGCACACTCGGCGGCGGCGCGCTGCCACGCGGTGCTCGCCTCCGCGCCGAGTGCGAGTAGTTCCGCGGCGCGGCGCAGGGCCTCGGCAACGACGGGTGGTGCCGTCGGGGCCACGGCTCTTGCCGCGTTCGCCATCGGGAGTCCGGCGCGGAGGCAGGCGGCAAGGAGGTCGAAGACGGAGGCGCCCGCCAGCGGGTCGGCGACGCTCTCGGCTTCGGGCTCCGCGTCGGGGCCGGGTGTGCGCAGCCGGCGCGCTACCGGCGGCCGCGATGGCGTGGCCAGCAGGGCGAGTGCGAGCAGCAGGAAGGGAGCGGGGATCAGCGCGTGGGTCATCCCGCTACTCCCCGGATTTCGGTGCCGGTCGAAGGAGCGGCCGGGCGAGAGCGCCGGTCCGAGAACTGACAGAGAGCAGTCATGGGAGTACCGATCGGGTGATGGCGTCGGTCCAGAGGAGACCTGCGCAGGCGAAGGTGGCGCCGAGGGGTAGGAGGATCGCTCCGGTGCCGGGGCCGAGGAGGACTTCGAGGGGCGCGGCGGCCATGAGGTGGCCGAGGGCGATGCCGAGAATCGGGAGGGCGGCGAGGACGGTGGCGGTGGCCCTGGCGCCTGCCAGGGCCGCTCTGGTGCGACTGCGGAAGCGGCGGCGGGCGTGCAGGTCGGTGCGGGCGGCGGTGAGGAGTTCGGCGAGGGCGAGGCCGTGTTCCTCGGCGATGCGCCACGCGGTGGCGATGCGGGCGAGTTCGGGGGCGATCGGGGAGGTGGGGCGTTCCAGGCCGTCGGCGGCGGAGCCGCCGAGCTTGCTGCGGCCCGCGGCCACCGCGAAGGCGGCGGCGGCTTCGCCGCCGGCGTCGGTGGCCGCGGACTCGGCGGCGGCGCCGGGGTGCGCGCCGACTCGCAGTTCGGCGACGACCAGTTCGAGTGCGTCGAGCAGCTCGGCGGAGCCGGTTTCCCGCGTGCGGTCGATGCGGGAGCGGCGGATCCGGAGCAGGACGGTGCACGCCAGAACTCCGGTGGCGATGGATGCGCCGACGCCGAGCAGGGCGGCGGCCGCGGTGGCAAGGAAGCAGGCGGCCTCGGCG
Source organism: Nocardia sp. NPDC057227 (assembly GCF_042669725.1). NCBI lineage: Bacteria > Bacillati > Actinomycetota > Actinomycetes > Mycobacteriales > Nocardiaceae > Nocardia > Nocardia sp. NPDC057227. The sequence goes on from NZ_JBHUXA010000037.1 coordinate 23,577, forward strand.
CAGTGGTCGGCGAGGATGATCCGAAGCCTCCCTTGGCGCCTGCCACCGATGGCTCGCGCCGAACCACCGACGCCTGCCGGCGAACCGCTGGTGCCGCCCAGCGCACCGATAAGGCCGATCGGCGCACCGCTGATACCTGCTAGCGGTCCGCTGATGCCGGCCGCCGCACCACTACTGCCTGGCATCGAGCCGCCGATACCGAGCGATGACAGCCGCCGACGTGCGGCGGGCGGCGGCACCAGCAGCAGGGCGACTGCGAGACAGGCGAATGCGGCGCTCACGTCCACCACCCGGTGACCCCGCGCTCGGCCAGCAGCGCGCTCAGGGCGGGGGCGCCTGGCGTCGGCCCGTCCTCGGCACTCCACGCCGCCTCGATGCGGACCTCGGCATCGCCGCTCCTCCGCAGCACCCCGATCTCGCGCAATCGCCGCGATCCGTCGGCGCGCCGGTGCACGTGCAGCACCACCTGGACCGCGGCGGCGAGCTGGCTGTGCAGGGCGGCGCGGCCCATGCCGCCGAGTGCGGCGAGCGCCTCGAGGCGGGCGGGGACCTCGCGCGGTGAGTTGGCGTGCACGGTGCCCGCTCCCCCGTCGTGCCCGGTGTTCAGCGCGGTCAGCAGGTCGACGACCTCGGCGCCGCGCACCTCGCCGACGACGATCCGATCGGGGCGCATGCGCAGCGCCTGGCGCACGAGGTCGCGCACCGTCACGGCTCCCGCACCCTCCACATTGGCGGGGCGCGCGACGAGGCGGACCACGTGCGGGTGCGGCGGGGCGAGCTCGGCCGCGTCCTCGACGCAGATGATCCGTTCGCTCCGCGACACCGTGGCGAGCAGCCCGGAGAGCAGGGTCGTCTTTCCCGCGCCGGTGCCGCCGACGACCAGGAAGGCCAGCCGCGCCCCGATGATCGCGGTGAGCAGTTCCCGTGCCTCGGGGGCGACGGCGCCCGCGCGGGTGAGCGCGTCGAGCCCCTGGGTGGCCGGGCGCAGCACGCGCAGTGACAGGCAGGTGCCGCCGTGCGCGACCGGGGCGAGCACCGCGTGCAGCCGGACCCCGAAGGCGGCGCCGATTCCGGCCTCGTGGCCGGGGAGCTTGCCGTCGACCCACGGCTGCGCGTCGTCGAGGCGCCGACCGGCGGCGAGCGCGAGCCGCTGCGCCAGGCGGCGCACCGCGGCTTCGTCGGGGAAGGTGACGCTGGTGCGCTCCAGCCCGCCGCCGCGGTCGATCCAGACCGCGCCGGGGCCGGTGACCAGCACGTCGGCTACGGCCGGGTCGTGCAGCAGCGGTTCGAGTGCGCCCGCGCCGGTCATCTCGGTCTGCAGCAGCCGCAGGGCGCGCAGCAGGTCGGTGTCGCCGAGGACGCCGCCCGCCTCGGCTCTGATGGCGGCGGCGAGCTGCTCCGGCTCCGGTGCGCCGGTGCCGGTGGCGAGCCGCTCCCTGACCCGGTCGAGCAGTGCGGCGGTGACGAGGGCGCTCATCGGCCGCTCCGCTCGCCGAGTACGGCGAGAATGGCGTCGGCGGCCCTGGTGAGCGGGGTGCGGCGGCCGAGGCCGAGACCGCCGCGCTCCAGCCGCCCGGCGAGCCCCGGTTCGGCGCGGATGGCGGCGAGCAGCGGGAGGTCGAGCGCACCGGCGATCTCGGCGCCGCGCAGGTTGCCGGGTGCGGGGCCGCGGATCACCAACCCCTGGTTCGGGTTCCGGCGGCGGATGGTGGTGGCGACGGCGCCCGCCGCGGCGAGTGCCCGCAACCGGGCGGGAACCACGAGGACGACGAGATCGGCGGCGTCCAGCATCTGCTCGGCATGCGGCCCGCGCTCGCCCGATATGTCGCAGATCACGAGATCGCCTGCGGCGCGGCCTGCTTCGACGACGGCGTGGCTCGCGGCGGCGCCGATCGGGGCGGGCAACTTCCCGGCAGCGGGCCGGGCGCAGGAGAGCACGGCGAGGCCGGGCGCGGCGCTCGGCAGGGCGTTGTGCAGCGCGCTCGCGGCGACCCGCCCGTCTTCGATGGCGAGGTCGGCCCAGCGCGGCCCGCCCGCGGTTTCGATACCGAGCAGCAGGTCGAGGCCGCCGCCGAGCGGTGCGCCGTCGACCAGCACGGTGTGCCCGCGGAACCGCCGCGCGGCGGCGCGCAGGGCGGTGGCGGCGGCGAGGGTGGAGGCGCCCGCCCCGCCGACCGCGCCGGCGAGCGCGACGACGACGCCGTCGCCCGCGCGCGGCTCCGCGTGTTCAGCAAACTTCTGCACCAGTTCGACGGCCGCACCGGGCAGCGCGACCACCCGCTCGGCCCCGACGGCCGCCGCGGCCCGCCAATCCGGCAGCTCCGGTTCGCCCGCGGTGACCAGGACGACGCCGACCCGCCGCGGGTGCCCGGCCGCCGCGCAGCCGGTGGCAGCGGCGGTGTCGAGCACGACCAGCGGGGCCGCGCTCCAGGCATGTCTGCCGACCGGCGGCGTCAGCTCGGTGAGCGGCCGCTGGGCGGCTGCCGCGACCCGGCGCACCTCGGCGCGCAGGGCGCTCTCGGCCACCAGCGCAAGGGCGGGGGCGCCGCCACCGTTCTCGGTATCCATGCAGTTCAGCGTGGTGGAGCCGGGGAGGCCGCGACAGCCACCGCCAACCGAATGTGGATAACTCCGAGCCTGTGGACAACTCACCGACGGCCGCGCCGCGGCAACTGGGAGAAACCGGGTCACCCGGCTGGAAATAGAGGACGGCCCCAGCCGGGGGGGAGGAGGCTGGGGCCGTCGGGGTTCAGCCCCGGGGGGTCGGGCTGAACACGCCTGGAACGAATCCCAGGTACTGGCCATACTACACCCACGATCGGCACCGGACGCAAGTCCGACATGCCACATTCCCCGCCGCCGTGTCGCCCCGTGAGCGGCCCGGGAGCCGCTCACGCGCGGCCGTCCGGCGGCCTGGCAAACCCGCAGTGACACCTACTGCGCGCAGACCGGCACACTCGCGCCCGGCATGCCTATCCTGGACCGATGACGGCCGACGACCCCGCCGCGCGGAACGAGCCCCCGGATCGGGCCGGGCACGTGGCCGCGTTCTTCGATCTGGACAAGACGGTGATCGCCAAGTCCAGCACGTTCGTGTTCAGCAAGCCGTTCTACGCCCAGGGGCTGCTGAACCGGCGCTCGGTGCTGGAGAGCAGCTACGCGCACTTCCTCTTCCAGCTCTCCGGCGCGGACCACGACCAGATGGAGCGCATGCGCGCGCACCTCACCAGCATGTGCGCGGGCTGGGACGTGGAGCAGGTGAAATCCATTGTGGCGGAGACGCTGCACGAGCTGGTCGAGCCGCTGATCTACGCCGAGGCGATGGATCTGATCGCCGATCACCGCATCCGCGGGCACGACGTGGTGATCGTCTCGGCCTCCGGTGAGGAGATCGTGGCGCCGATCGCGGCGGCGCTCGGCGCCGACCACGTGGCGGCGACCAGGATGGTGGTCGCGGACGGCCACTACACCGGCGAGCTGGACTTCTACTGCTACGGCCCCGGCAAGGTGGCCGCGATCGAAAAGCTGGCCGCCGACAAGGGTTACGAGCTGGCGCGCTGCTACGCCTACTCGGATTCGGTGACCGATCTACCGATGCTGAGCGCGGTGGGGCACCCGACGGCGGTGAACCCGGACCGCGCGCTGCGCCGGGAGGCGACGGCGCGCGGCTGGCCGGTGCTGACCTTCTCGAACCCGGTGTCGCTGTGGTCGCGGTTCCCGAGCTCGTCGTCGACGGTGGCGGCCACCGCGGTGGTCGGGCTCGGCGCGCTGGTTGCGGGCGCGCTCAGCTACCGGCTGCTGCGCAAGCGGTAGAAACAGCCCGGCAAATCCGCTGGTCGAAGCCCTTGATGTGAGGGCGGTCACAATGTAAGAATGGGTGCCACGGGAAGGCGGAAGGCCAGGGCGGAGCCGGAAGAGAAGGCTCAGTCTCCCGACCTTCTTCCCCAGCACGGACGCCAGGTACCCACGCGGAGCGCGCCGCGAAAGGGCAGAAGCGTTGTGGGCCTGCGGGTTCCGGATTGGTGGCGGCAATGGCCTCGCACAGGTTGCGGGGATGAACCGCCGGAGTCCGGTCCATCCGCCGAGGCCGGAGAACACAACCCACCGAGCACGCTTGGTAGCCCGGTGATCCGTGCTCGCGGGCGGTGAGTCGATGTCGACACACCGCCCGCTGTGGTGTCCGGCTACTGTCCGGCAGCCGCGTCCGCGATCGAGGTGGCCTCGCGCGCACCGTCTTCCAGTCCGCCGCAGCAGAAGATGACCCAGCCGCCGACGGCCTCCGGCTCACCCGAGCCGAAGCCGGCGGCGGCGTCGCGGTAGGCCTGCCCGCGGCGCAGCCAGAACACCTCGGGCACGCCGAGCGCGTGCGGGTCGAGGCCGCTGGACACCGTGACCAGCCGGGCCGCGGCCCTGGCGACCACCCCGTCCGCGGTGCCGAAGGGGCGCAGCGCGAGCAGCTCGCCGTGCACCACCGCGGCGATCACCGGGGCGGGCGCGCTGGAGGTCAGCGCGATCTGGGCCAGCAGGTCGAGCCGCTCGGCGACCCCGGCATCGGCGCGCGGGCGGCCGAGCGCGGCCTCCTCGGTGAGGTCGGCGGCGGCGAGCAGGTGCAGCCGGGCCAGCGTCTGCAGCGGCGCCCGCTGCCAGGTGCCGGTCAGATTGCGCAGCGCGTCGCCGTCCAGCGCCTGCCCGACCCGCAGCGCGCCGGCCAGGATCGGGTCGTCGACCCGGCCGTCCACGCTGGGCAGGTCGGTGCTGCCGCCGTCGATGGCGGCCGACGAGCGGGCGGCGCGCACCGCGGCCTCGGCGGCGGTGGTCGGCCAGCCGCGCCGGTTGGTCTTGTGCCGGTGCACCGCGGCGAGCGCGTCGCGGGCACGGTCGGCGGCCGCGCGGACGCCGGGCAGGTCGACGAGGGGCTGCAGCGGGTCGGTCACGGGATACGAGGCTACCGGCGGCGCTCAGCCCACCCGCAGGTCCCGGCCGGGGATGGCGTCGAGCAGCGCGCGGGTGTACTCCTCGCGCGGGTTCTCGAAGACCTCGGCGGTGCTCGCCTCCTCCACCACCCGGCCGTCCCGCATGACCAGCACGTGGTCCGCGATCCGCCGGACGACGGCGAGGTCGTGCGAGATGAACAGGTAGCTGAGCCCGAGCTCGGCCTGCAGTTCGTCGAGTAACTCCAGGATCTGCGCCTGGACCAGCACGTCCAGCGCGGAGACGGCCTCGTCGCAGACCACGAGCTCCGGCGAGAGCGCGAGCGCGCGGGCGATGGCGACCCGCTGGCGCTGCCCGCCGGAGAGCTCGTGCGGGTAGCGGCGCAGCACGTCGGCCGGGAGCGCCACCCGTTCGACCAGGTCGCGGACGCGCTCCGCGCGCTCGGCGGGCGTGCCGACCCGGTGCGTGCGCAGCGGCTCCTCGATCGCCCGCGCGATGGTGAAGAGCGGGTCGAGCGAGCCGTACGGGTTCTGGAACACCGGCTGCATCCGGCGCCGGAAGTCCAGCTCGGCGGCGCGATCGAGACCGGTGACCGGGCGGCCGTCGAAGGTCACGCTGCCCGAGGTCGGCGCGAGCAGGCCGAGCACCAGGCGCGCGAGCGTCGACTTGCCGGAGCCGGATTCGCCGACCACCGCGGTGGTGGTACCGCGCACGACGCGGAAGGAGACGTCGTTCACGGCGTGCAGCGGCTCGGACCGCCACGGCACCCGGCCGCGCAGCGGGAAGGTCTTGACCAGGTGCTCCGCCACCACCACGTGGTCGGGCGGCGCCGCGGAATCCACCCTGGCCAGCACCGCGGCGCGTTCCCGCCGCACCGCACCGCGCCCGCTCGCCGGTGCGGGCGCCGCGGCCACCAGCCTGCGCGTGTACGGGTGCTGCGGCTCGCGCAGGATGCGCTGCGCCGGACCGGATTCCACCACCCGGCCGCGGTACATCACCGCGACGTGCTCGGCGCGCTCGGCGGCCAGCCCGAGGTCGTGCGTGATGAGCAGCACGGCGGTGCCGAGCTCGCCGGTCAGCCGGTCCAGGTGATCGAGGAGCTGGCGCTGCACCGTGACGTCGAGCGCCGAGGTCGGCTCGTCGGCGATGAGCAGTTTCGGGCGGCAGGCCAGCGCCATGGCGATCAGCGCGCGCTGCCGCATGCCGCCGGAGAACTCGTGCGGGTACTGCCCGGCCCGGCGCGCGGCGTCCGGCAGCCCGGCCTCGGCGAGCAGCTCGACGGCCCGCTCGCGGGCGGCCTTCCCCGTGGCGATGCCGTTCGCGGTCAGCGTTTCCCGAATCTGGAAGCCGACCTTCCACACCGGATTCAGGTTGGTCATCGGGTCCTGCGGCACCAGCCCGATCCCGGTGCCGCGGATCCCGACGATCGCGCGCTTCGAGGCGGTGGTGAGCTCGGTGCCGTCGAACTCGATCGAGCCGCCGGTCACCCGGCCGGTGCCGGGCAGCAGGTCGATGACGGCGTGCGCGGTGGTCGACTTGCCCGAGCCGGACTCGCCGACCAGCGCGACGGTCTGCCCGGGGTACACCGCGAGATTCACCCCGCGCACCGCGGCCGTCGTGCCGAAATCGACGTCCAGGTCGGAGATCCGCAGCAGCGGCCGGTCGCCGGTCATCGCACCCGCGCCCGCGGATCGAGCGCGTCGCGCACCGCGTCGCCGAGCATGATGAAGCTCAGCACCGTGACGGCCAGCGCGGTGGCCGGGTAGAAGAGGATCGGCGCGGTGCGGATCTCGCGCTGCCCGGTGGCGATGTCGCCGCCCCAGGAGACGATGGTGCGCGGCAGCCCGACCCCCAGGTAGGAGAGCGTCGCCTCGGTGACGACGAAGACCCCGAGCCAGAGCGTGGTCACCACGATGAGCGGGCCCGCCGCGTTCGGCAGGACGTGCCGGAGCAGCACCCGCAGCCGGGTGACGCCGAGCGCCTCGGCCGCCGTGACGTACTCGCTGTTCTTCGCCTCCAGCACCGCGCCGCGGGCGATCCGCGCCGCCTGCGGCCAGGTGAAGGCGGCCAGGATGAGGATCACCGTCCAGACCGTGCGCTGGGTGAGCAGCTGCATGAGCACGATGGCGGCCAGCATGAGGGGCAGCGCGTAGAAGATCTCCGCGATCCGGGAGACGATCGAGTCCAGCCAGCCACCGAAGAACCCGGCCAGCGCGCCGAGCGTGCCGCCGATCGCGACGAAGAGCAGGGTCGCGCCGAGCCCGGTGAGCACCGAGGCCCGCGCGCCGTAGACGGTGCGGGCGAAGATGTCGCAGCCCTGCCGGTCGAAGCCGAAGGGGTGGCCCGGCCCGCGCGGATCCATGCTGACATCGCCGTTGCAGTACCGCGGATCCTGGTCGGTGAAGAGCTGCGGAAAGGCCGCGACCAGCACGACGAGCACGATCAGCACCGCGGCGGCCAGGAAGACCGGGTTGCGGCGCAGCCTGCGCCAGGCGTCCAGCCAGACGCTGGTCGGGCCGCCGGAGAGCCGCACCTTGTCGGTGACCACCGGTTCGTCGTCGACGGGCGCGACGAAGTACTCCTGGCCGGGCCGTTTAGGCATAGCGGATCCTCGGGTCGAGCGCGGCGTAGAGCAGGTCGACCAGCAGGTTGGTGAGCAGGAAGATCACGATCAGCACGGTCACGAAGGAGACCACCGTCGGCGGCTCGACCCGGGTGATCGCCTGGTAGAGCGTGCCGCCGACGCCGGGGATGTTGAAGATCCCCTCGGTGACGATGGCGCCGCCCATGAGCGCGCCCAGGTCGGCGCCGAGGAAGGTGACCACCGGGATCATGGAGTTGCGCAGGATGTGCACGGTGACGACGCGCCGCCGGGAGAGCCCCTTGGCGGTGGCGGTGCGCACGTGGTCGGCGATCATGTTCTCCGCCACCGCGTTCCTGGTCAGCCGGAGCACGTAGGCGAAGGAGAGCGAGCCGAGCACGATGGCAGGGACCAGCAGCTCACCGAGGCTCGCCCGGCCGGAGACGGTGACCGGCGCGATCCCCCACTTCACCCCGAGCAGGAACTGGGCGAGAAAGCCGAGCACGAATACCGGCACCGCGATCAGCACCAGGCTGGCCACCAGCAGCGTCGAGTCGAAGAGCCTCCCCCTGCGCAACCCGGCGAAGAGCCCGAACAGCACCCCTAGGACGCCCTCGATCAGCACGGCGAGGAAGGCGAGGCGCAGCGTGATCGGGAAGGCCCGCGCCAGCTCCTCGCTGACCGGCCGCCCGGAGAACGTGGTGCCGAGGTCGAAGGTGACGATCCCCTTCAGGTAGAGCAGGTACTGCCCCAGGAACGGCTGGTCCAGGTGGTAGCGGGCGCGCAGTTGCGCCTCCACCGCGGGGGTGAGCGGCTTCTCCCCGGCCAGCGCCTGGATCGGGTTGCCCGGGATCAGGAAGACCAGGGCGTAGACCAGCAGGGTGGCACCGAGGAAAACCGGGATCATCTGCAGCAGCCGCCGCGCGACGTACCAGCCCATGCGCGGTTACTTCTCGATGTTCTCGAAGTCGAAGAGCCCGTTCCAGGCCAGTTCGGCGCGCTGCACCCGATCCGACCGCCCGGCCGCGGCCACGTAGTCGAAGACCGGGATGTCGGCCATGTCCCTGATCAGCAGGGCCTGTGCCTGCGCGATGATCCGGTGCGACTCGTCCTGGGTCGGCGCGGCCAGCGCGGCGTCGAGCAGCCGGTCCAGCTCGGGGTTGTCGTAGTCGACGTTGTTGGTCTCCGAGTAGCTGTAGTACTGCGAGGTCAGGAACTGCAGCATGGACGGGTAGTCGCCCTGCCAGCCGTAGCGGAAGGCGGTGCCGATGGTGCCCGCGTTCACCTCGTCGCGCACGTTCTTGAAGGTGGGCAGCGCGCGGCCGACCGCTTCGATGCCGAGCGTGTTCTTGACGCTGTTCGCCACGGCGTCGATCCAGGCCTGGTGCCCGCCGTCGCTGTTGTAGGTGATCTCGTATCGGCCGGACCACGGCGCGATGGCGTCGGCCTGCGCCCAGACCCGGCGCGCCTCCTCCGGGTTGTACCGGAAGACCTCGGCGCCGGGCAGGTTGCCGTCGAAGCCGGGCAGCGTGCTCGCGGTGAAGTCGCGGGCCGGGATCCTGGTGCCGTTGAAGATGTTCTGCGCGATCTGCTCCCGGTTGATCGCCATCGAGATGGCCCTGCGGCGCAGCAGCCCCTCTTCGCCGCCGAAGTGCGGCACCGTGGCCTGCACGCCGATGTGCTGGTTCTGCGCGGTGGGCTTGGTGATCGCGCGGTCGCCGAGATCCTGCTGGTAGCTGCCGAGCGCGCTGTCCGGCACGGTGTCGAGCGCGTCCAGGTTGCCCGCCTGCAGGTCGGCGTAGGCGGTGTCGAAGGACTGGTACATGACGAAGCGCAGGCCCTTGTTCTTCGCCGGGCGGCCGCCCGGGTAGTCCGGGTTCGGCTTCAGGTCGATCTGCACATTGTGCTGCCAGGCACCGGTGTCGCTGAACATGTACGGGCCGTTGCCGATCGGGTTCTCGCCGAACGCCCGCATGTCCCGGAAGGCCGCCTCGGGCAGCGGGTAGAAGGGGGCGTAGCCGAGCTGGGACTCGAAGTCGATCGACGGCTGCTTCAGCTCGACGGTGAAGGTGCGGTCGTCCACCACCTTCAGCCCGGCCATGGTGGTCTGCGTCGGGTTCTCGGCGGCCACCTCGTCGAAGCCGACGATCGGGGTGAAGACGTAGTTCTGCAGCTGGGCATTGGTGCTCAGCGCGCCGTAGTTCCAGGCGTCCACGAAGGACTTCGCGGTGACCGGGGTGCCGTCGGTGAAGGTCCAGCCCGGCTTCAGGGTGATCCGGTAGCTGCGCCGGTCGGCGGTCTCGATGGACTGCGCCAGCTCGTCGTGCGCCTCCCCGTCGGCGTCGTAGTACTTGAGCCCGGCGAAGAGCCGGTCGACGACACGGCCGCCCTGGTTCTCGTTGGTGTTCGTGGGGACCAGCGGGTTCTGCGGCTCACCGCCGTTGACGGTGACGAACTCGGTCTCCGTCGAGCCGCTGGAGCAGGCGGTCGCGGCGAGCCCGAGCACGAGCACTCCGGCGGCCAGCAGGGCGGTGATTCGTATCGATCGCAACGCATCTCCCCGTTTCGCGGTGATCGAGAACTTGGTCATGGACAGTATCGACACGGGCCGCGCTTGTCAGGGTAACTACTGTCGATGCCGAGCGAACCACGGAAGGGCGAGACGAGATGACCGAGAATCCCGAACACCAGGCTTCCTACGCACCGTCCGCGGAGTTCGCGGCCTCGGCCAACGCGGGCGCCGAGCTCGCCGAGCGGGCGGCGGCGGACCGGCTCGCCTTCTGGGCCGAGCAGGCCGACCGGCTGCACTGGGAGCAGAAGTGGACCGACGTGCTGGACTGGTCCGGCGCGCCGGTGGCCAAATGGTTCGTCGGGGGCAAGCTCAACGTCGCCTACAACTGCGTCGATCGCCACGTCGACGACGGCCACGGCGAGCAGGTCGCCATCCACTGGGAGGGCGAGCCGGGCGATTCCCGCGACATCACCTACGCGGAGCTGCGCGACGAGGTGAGCCGGGCGGCCAACTACCTCACCGAACTCGGGCTAGAGGCGGGCGACCGGGTCGCCATCTACATGCCGATGATTCCCGAGGCGATCGTGGCCATTCTGGCCAGCGCCCGGCTCGGGCTGACCCACTCGGTGGTCTTCGCCGGCTTCTCCCCCTCGGCGCTGCGACAGCGCGTGGACGACGCCAGCGCGCGGCTGGTGATTACCACCGACGGCCAGTGGCGGCGCGGCAAGGCGGCCCCGCTCAAGGAGGCCGTCGACGAGGCGTTGTACGCGAACGGCGATGTGCCGCACAGCGTCGAGCACGTGCTCGTCGTGCGCCGCACCGGGACCGAGGTGCCGTGGACCGAGGGTCGCGACCTGTGGTGGCACGAGACGGTCGCGAATGCCGACCCGCACCACGAGCCGCAGGCCTTCGACGCCGAGCACCCGCTCTTCATCCTCTATACCTCCGGCACCACCGGGAAGCCGAAGGGCATCCTGCACACCAGCGGCGGCTACCTCACCCAGGCCGCCTACACCCACCACTACGTCTTCGACCACAAGCCGGGGCAGGACGTCTACTGGTGCACCGCCGACATCGGCTGGGTCACCGGGCACAGCTACATCGTCTACGGGCCGCTGGCGAACCGGGCCACGCAGGTGGTCTACGAGGGCACCCCGAACTCCCCGGACGAGCACCGGCACTGGCAGATCGTGGAGAAGTACGGCGTCAGCATCTACTACACCGCGCCGACGCTCATCCGCACCTTCATGAAGTGGGGCAGGCAGATCCCGGACGCGCACGACCTGAGCTCGCTGCGCGTGCTCGGCAGCGTCGGCGAGCCGATCAACCCGGAGGCCTGGCGCTGGTACCGCACGGTGATCGGCAGCGGGAAGACCCCGATCGTTGACACCTGGTGGCAGACCGAGACCGGCGCGATCATGATCTCCCCGCTGCCCGGCGTCACCGCGGCCAAGCCGGGCGCCGCGCAGACCCCGCTGCCCGGCGTCTCCGCCCAGGTCGTGGACGAGGAGGGCAACCCCGTCGTGCTCGGCGAGACCGAGGCCAACGGCTACCTGGTGCTCGACCAGCCGTGGCCGTCCATGCTGCGCGGCATCTGGGGCGACATGGAGCGCTACCAGGCCACCTACTGGGACCGGTACGCGAAGCAGGGCTGGTACTTCGCGGGCGACGGCGCCCGGCTCGACCCGGACGGCGACCTCTGGGTGCTCGGCCGGGTGGACGACGTCATGAACGTCTCCGGACACCGGATCTCCACCGCCGAGGTGGAATCCGCACTGGTCGGACACTCCGGCGTGGCCGAGGCGGCCGTGGTCGGCGCCACCGACGACACCACCGGGCAGGGCATCGTCGCCTTCGTCATCCTCACCGCGTCCACCGAGAACACCGGGGACGCGCTGGTAAAAGAGCTCAAGGCCGAGGTATCGCGGGAGATCAGCCCGATCGCGCGGCCGCGCGAGATCCACGTGGTGCCCGAGCTGCCGAAGACCCGCAGCGGCAAGATCATGCGCAGGCTGCTGCGCGACGTCGCCGAGGGCAGGGAGCTGGGCGACACCAGCACCCTGGTCGACCCGTCGGTGTTCGAACAGATCAGGGCGGACAAAGCCTGAAGCCCCGACCGGCCCGGAGCGACGTCAGCGACGGCGCTCCCGGGTTCGGCGCTAGTGTTGCCGCGTGAGCGTGTCCATTCGCGCGCCGGGGAACCGGTGCGCTGGAATGAGACAACGCGGGTATGAGTACAGCGAGAGCCGGGACAGGGAGAAGGGTCGACCAAGTGAGCTTCACACAGGGCGGTAACGGAAACGACGCGCAGCGCGGCCGGTCGGTCACCGCCATCCCGCTCTCCGACGCCGACCCGGTCGGCTCGGCCAGCTTCGGCAGCCTGGTGCGCGATGCCACCGAGCAGATGTCGACGCTGGTGCGCGCCGAGGTCGAGCTCGCCAAGGCCGAGGTGACGGCGGAGGTCAAGAAGGGGCTGCAGGGCAGCGTCTTCTTCATCCTCGCGCTGACCGTGCTGCTGTTCAGCACCTTCTTCTTTTTCTTCTTCGTCGGCGAGCTGCTCGACGTCTGGCTGGCGCGCTGGGCCGCCTTCCTCATCGTCTTCCTGATCATGGTGCTGGCGACGGCGGTGCTCGCGCTGCTCGGCTATCTGCGGGTGAAGAAGCTGCGGGCGCCGGAGAAGACCATCGACTCGCTGAGGCAGGCCAAGACGGTACTGCCGGGCGGGCTCGGCGCGAGCCACGACGAGCCGAAGGCGCTCCGCAGCTGACCGACTAGGCTTCCGGGCGTGCCGGCGACCTTTCCCCCTGACCCGTCCAGCGTCCGCTACGCGGGCCCGTGGACGCACCGGGACGTCCGCGCCAACGGCATCCGCCTGCACATCGTTGAGGCGGCGCCGGAGCGGGTCGACGCCCCGCTGGTGCTGCTGCTGCACGGCTTCGCCGATTTCTGGTGGTCGTGGCGGCACCAGCTGACCGCGCTCGCCGATCTCGGGTACCGCCCGGTCGCGGTCGACCTGCGCGGCTACGGCGACTCCGACAAGCCGCCGCGCGGCTACGACGGCTGGACCACCGCCGGTGACATCGCCGGGCTGATCCGCGCGCTCGGGCACACCGACGCGACCCTGGTCGGGCATGCCGACGGCGGGCTCGGCTGCTGGACGACTGCGGTGCTGCACCCCCGGCTGGTGCGCTCGATCGCGCTGGTCGGCTCGCCGCACCCGGCCGCGCTCAAGCGCTCGGTGCTGCGCGACCGGAGGCAGCGGCGGCTCTGGCTGCCCGGCTTCCTCCGCTACCAGATCCCGCGCTACCCGGAGCGGCTGCTCACCAGGGACGACGGCGCGACGGCCGAGCGGCTACTGCGCACGCGCGCGGGCGCCGAGTTCACCGCGGGGCCGGAGTTCGCCGACACCGCCGAGCGGCTGCGCAACGCCATCCGGATTCCGGGCACCGCGCACTGCGCGCTGGAGTACCAGCGCTGGGCCTTCCGCAGCCAGTGGCGGCCGGACGGGCGGCGGTTCATGGCGACCATGCGGGAGCCGGTCCGGATCCCGGTGCTCGCGCTGCGCGGCGAGCGCGACCCGTACATCCTGCCCGCCACCTTCCACCGCGGCCGCGCGCTCGCGCCCGAGCGGCGGCTGGTCTCGGTGCCGCGCGCCGGGCACTACGCGCACCAGGAGAACCCGGAGTTCGTCACCGCCGAGCTGGCCAAGCTGCTCGGTTGACGGTGGCTCGCCGAGCTGCTCAGCTCAGGACGCAGGCTCCGGTGTCGACCGGGCTCGCCACCGTCGGCGCGGCGGCCAGCTCGTCGGCGACCTCGTCCAGGGTGAGCACGTAGCCGGTGTCGTCGTCGGTCACCGCGGCGCCGAAGACGATGCCGAGCACCTGCCCCCTGGTATCGACCAGCGGGCCGCCGGAGTTGCCCGCGCGCACCTGCCCGCGGACCGTGTAGACCTCGCGCTCCACCGTGCCGTTCCGGTAGATGGTCGGGCCGGTGAGGTCGAGCGTCTCCCTGACCCGTGCCGCGCTGGCCGTGTACGGCCCGCCGCCGGGGTAGCCGAGCACGATCGCGCTGTCCCCCGGCCGCGCCGCGCCCGGCGCCTGCGGCACCACCGGTGCCTGCAGCCCGGGCACCCGGAGCACCGCGACGTCCTTGGACGGGTCGAAGAGCACCACCTCGGCGTCGATCGGCCCGCGCGGCGTGTCCACCGCGACGCTGGTGGTGCCTGCCACGACGTGCGCGTTGGTCATCACCCGCTCCGGCGCGATCACGAATCCGGACCCCTCCAGCGCGCGTTGGCAGCTCGGCGCCACCCCGCGGATGCGGAGCACGCTCTGCTGCAGCGAGGCCGCGACCGGGCTCGCGAGCACCCCGGCGTCCGGCGGTTCGGCGGCCGCGATCGGGGTGCGGCCGAAGGGGCCGATCACGTCGGGCAGGCCGGAGGTGTTGAGCAGCTGGGAGAACTCGTTGGGCAGCTTGCGCAGCCAGTTCGGCGCGACCTGGTTGACGTCGGCGAGCACCCGCGAACCGTTGATCGCGGTCGCGACGGCGGGCTGCGACGAGGTGGCCAGTGGCAGCGCCAGCAGCCAGGCCGTCACCAGCACGGCGACCGCCTGCAGCACCGCGCCGACCGCGCTGTCCACCCCGCGCGCGACCGGGTTGTGCATCCCGCTGCGCGCGGCGCGGCCGAGCACCATGCCCGCGACCTCGCCGACGATCACCAGCACCACGATGAGCAGCACGCCCGCGAGCACCCGCGCCCTGCCCTCGTCCACGTGCAGCAGCAGGTGCGGCGCGATCAGGATGCCGGCGACCGCGCCGAGCACGACGCCGAGGAAGGCGAGCGCGGAGGAGACCGCGCCCTGCCGCCAGCCGGACGAGGCGGCGAGCAGCGCGAGCAGCAGCACGGCCAGATCGAGCCAGCCCGACGGACTCACAGCTCCATCCCCACGCTGGCGAGCGCGGCCGCCAGGTCGCGCACGTCGGAGCGGTCCCACTCCAGCTCCCAGCCCGCCGAGGTGATCAACCCGGCCAGGATGCCGCCGGTCAACCCCCAGACCAGCATGTTGTCCACGAGGAAGGCCGGGCTCTTGTACCCGAGCCCGCTGCGGACCAGGAACCGGTTCGCCGGGTCGAGCAGCTCGGCCATCGGCACCCGGACCACCCGCTCGGTCTCGCTGCGGTCGACGACGCCGACCGGGCTCGGCTCGCGCCAGTAGGCGACCACCGGGGTCACGTCGAAGCGCGAGGGCGGCACGAAGAGCGCGGGCAGCAGGGCCAGCGGGGCGACGCCGGCGGGAACCAGCCCGGTCTCCTCCTTCGCCTCGCGCAGTGCGGTGTACACCGGCCCGGAGTCGCCGGGGTCGACGCTGCCGCCGGGGAAGGCGATCTGGCCGCGGTGCTGCCGCATGGTGGCGGCGCGCTGGGTCAGCAGCACGTCGGCGTCGGCGGGCAGGCCGCCCGGGGCGGCGGGGTCGGGCTCGGGCGCTCCGGCGAAGAGCACGAGTACGGCGGCCTCGCGCGGCTTGCCGGTGATGGTCATGGCGCGGCGCAGGGTGCGGGCCAGGCTCAGGGTGTCGCCGGAATCGGGCGCGGACGGCACGGTGGTGGCGCGCAGCCACTCCGGAGCCGCGGCGGGGTCCGGGTCGGGCGCGGTGAAACCCTGGTTGTCCGGCGATCCGGACGCGGGCACGCTCATGGGACTACCTGTACCAGCAACACAACCCGCGCCGACCCAGTCATTCCCACCTTCATGCTGTGCCCGATGGGTATGACCGGGGGCCCTGCGTGGCTACGCTTCGCTACCGCCTTCGGGCCTGACCCGCTCATACCAAAACTCCCAGTTCGCCTGCGACAGTCCGCGCGACGTCGTCGGTGTCGGTGAAGCTGCGCACCACGACGTCGGCGACGGTGCCGTCCGCGCGCAGCAGTACCGAGATCGGCAGCACCGCCGGTGCGCCGACCGCGTTCCGCAGGGCGGCAGCGGGGTCGAGCACACCGGGCAGCGTGACGCCGAGACCGGTGAGCCGGCTGAGCGCGAACGCCTCCTCCGGGTCGCTGTGCACGGTCAGCACGGTCATCCTGTCACCCGCCCGCCCGGCGAACTCCTGCAGATGGGGCAGTTCCTTCGCGCAGGGCGCGCACCAGTAGGCCCACAGGTTCAGCAGCGCGGGTTTGCCGGCGAGTGCGGCGCGCAGGTCGACGGGTTTGCCGTCGGCGAGGCAGGTGAGGTTCAGCCCGGCGAGCGGGGTGGAAACTCCGGCGCCACCGGTCGGCGAGGCCGGCGCGCCCGGACACGGCGTCAGCCCCGCCGCCGCGCGCTCCGCCTGCGGCACCCCGGTCGCGGCGGGCGCCTCCCGACCGGCCGCAGGCGAGTCCGCGCTACGCGGCCACAGCGCGACAACCGCCGCCACCGCGACGATCACCGCGACGAGCGCGAGACGGGCGGCGACCGGCCACCGCGTCACCGGCCGGCCAGTTCGAGCAGGTGCGGCGCCTCCGGCCCCTTCACCAGCTTGGCGGCCACCTCGGGGTCGGTCGGGCCCGCGCCGTAGGACGGGCAGTCCTTGGCGAGCAGACAGGCACCGCAGGCGGGTTTGCGGGCATGGCACACGCGCCTGCCGTGGAAGATCACCCGGTGCGAGAGCATGGTCCACTCTTTGCGCTCGATCAGCTCCCCGATCGCGTGCTCGACCTTGACCGGATCCTCCAGCTCGGTCCAGCCCCAGCGCCGCACCAGCCGCCCGAAGTGCGTGTCGACGGTGATGCCGGGAACGTCGAACGCGTTGCCGAGGATGACATTGGCGGTCTTGCGCCCGATTCCGGGCAATTGCACCAATTCGTCCAGGGTGTGCGGAAGTTCGCCGTCGTGTCGCTCCAGCACCGCCTGCCCGAGCCCGATGAGCGAACTGGTCTTGTTCCGGAAGAAGCCGGTCGGCCGGATGAACTCCTCCAGCTCGGCGCGATCGGCCTCCGCGTAGGCGCGGGCGTCGGGATACCCGGCGAAAAGCGCGGGAGTGGTGAGATTCACTCTCTGGTCCGTGCACTGGGCGGAAAGAATCGTCGCCACCGCCAATTCGAGCGGCGTCCGGAAATCAAGTTCACAGTGCGCGTCCGGAAAGGCGAGGGTCAGCGTGCGATACATCCGCCGCGCCCTCCGTACGAGGCCCAGCCGTGTTTCCGGCTGTCGCGCCCTGGCTTTGCGGCGCGGCGCGGCGTCGCCGCCCGGCGTCGCCGCCGCCCCGGCCGTGGCGCGGGCGGAACCGTCGGCAGCGGCGGTGGAGGCGGGAGAACGCACGCGTCCACCATACGGAACCGCCCGACACTGTTGCCCTGCCAGTTCTCCCGCCGTGTTCCATCTGAGACCTCGACCGTGTTTACTGCTCGTCATGCAAGGACTCGCTGTGGTGCTCTTCCCAGTGGCGATGATGCTGTTCGCACTCGGCATGGAGCGGTTCGAGAGCCGCCTCCGCAAACTCGTCGAACCCGACGAGGAGGTCCAGCAGTACCTGGACAAGGCAAGCAATGCCGAGGTCAGCGAGCTGACCAAGCTGGGTCTCCCCGCCGCCGTCGCCCGGATGCGCAAGCGCCGCTCGCGCACCGAGGATCTCGACGTCGCCAGGGCGAGCTGAGCTCATCCCACCCCGCGTCCGGCCTGAGTGAGCCGGTCGCGCGGCCTTTCCATCACTCGTTCCGTCGACGTCCCGCAATCCGCTCTTTACGTGGTGTCTGTCACTGTCCGAGCCTCCCTCCGCGTAGACTCCGCTGGTGGCCGGGTCGATTCGGTCCCGGTACGGAAGCCATTTCCCAAAGGAGCACATTCGTGGACGAGGCCCTCGCCAGAGCAGGCATCTTCCAGGGCGTCGAGCCCACTGCGGTGGCCGCCCTCGCCAAACAACTCCAGCCCGTCGACTTTCCGCGCGGGCACATCATCTTCAACGAGGGTGAGCCAGGCGACCGGCTGTACATCATCACGACCGGCAAGGTGAAGATCGGCCGCCGCTCGCCGGACGGCAGGGAGAACCTGCTGACGATCATGGGCCCCTCGGACATGTTCGGCGAGCTGTCCATCTTCGATCCCGGCCCGCGCACCTCGACCGCGACCACGGTCACCGAGGTCCGCGCCGTCACCATGGATCGGGACGCGCTGAAGGCGTGGATCGACCAGCGCCCGGAGATCGCCGAGCAGTTGCTGCGGGTGCTCGCCCGCCGCCTCCGGCGCACCAACAACAACCTGGCCGACCTGATCTTCACCGACGTCCCCGGTCGCGTCGCCAAGGCCCTGCTGCAGCTCGCGCAGCGCTTCGGCACCCAGGAGGCGGGCGCCCTCCGGGTCACCCACGACCTCACCCAGGAGGAGATCGCCCAGCTCGTCGGCGCCTCCAGGGAGACCGTGAACAAGGCGCTCGCCGACTTCGCGCACCGCGGCTGGCTGCGGCTGGAGGGCAAGAGCGTGCTCATCTCCGATTCGGAGCGGCTGGCCCGCCGGGCCCGCTGACCCGGGCCAGCACAGCAGAC
Source organism: Nocardia sp. NPDC057227 (assembly GCF_042669725.1). Classification (NCBI taxonomy): domain Bacteria; kingdom Bacillati; phylum Actinomycetota; class Actinomycetes; order Mycobacteriales; family Nocardiaceae; genus Nocardia; species Nocardia sp. NPDC057227. Next base: position 42,116 of record NZ_JBHUXA010000037.1, read on the forward strand.
AGCGCGCCGATGCGTAACCCGCACGGCGCGCTGTGCTGTGTCGTCAGTTGGCGCGCAGATAGTCCAGCTGGGCCTGCACCGAGCTGCGGGCCGCCGGCCAGAGTTTCTTGTCGACGTCCGCGTACACCTTGCGCACGACCGCCATCGGCCCGGCGTCCTCGCCCAGTTCGACGAGCGCGGCGCGCACCTGCTCCAGCCGCTGGTGCCGGTGCTCGATGTAGTACCGCAGCACCGGGCCCAGGTCCGGGTGGTCCGGCCCGTGCGCGGGCAGCAGCGGCCGCCCGTCGCCCGCGGCGAGCAGCCGATCCAGCGAGGCCAGGTAGTCGGCGAGCGCGCCGGGGCGGCTCTCCAGCACCGTCGTCCCGAAGCCGAGCACGGTGTCGCCGGAGAGCACCCCGTCCGCCAGCACGAAGCTCACCGAGTCGGTGGTGTGCCCCGGCGTGCCGAGCACCTCGATGCGGAGCCCGGCCGCCTCGATCACCTCGCCGTCGGCCAGCGCGGCCTCGGTGCCGCGCAGGAAGGTCGGGTCCTTGGCGCGCACCGTCGTCCCGGTCAGGTCGACCAGCCGATCGATGCCGCCGGTGTGGTCGTGGTGGTGGTGCGTGATCAGGGTCAGCGCGATCGCGCCGCCGGTGGCCTCGGCAATCGCGTCGACGTGCGCCCTGTCCTTCGGGCCCGGGTCGACCACCACGTACTCGGCGCTCTCCGGGGCCTTCAGGATCCAGGTATTGGTGCCGTCCAGGGTCATCTGGCCGGGATTGTCGGCGAGCAGCACCGACGCGTTCGGCGTCACCGTGCGCAGCTGCCCGTAAGCGGGATGGGTCAGGGTCATGGCACTCCCCCTGTGATTCGGATTCGATTCGCTTGTCAGCGGACCTCGGCGATGAGCTCCACCTCGACCGGGGTGTTGCGGGGCAGCTCGGAGACGCCGACGGCGGAGCGCGCGTGCGCCCCGGCGTCGCCGAACACCGCGCCGAGGAACTGTGAGGCGCCGTTGATCACCACCGGCTGGTCGCCGAAGCCGGGCGCGGAGGCGACGAAGCCGACGACCTTCACGATCCGCACGACCTCGTCCAGCCCGACCAGGTCGTGCACCGCGGCCAGCGCGTTCAGCGCGCAGAGCCGGGCGGCCTCGGCGGCCGCCTCGACGGTCACCTCGGCGCCGACCTTCCCCTCGACAACGAGTTTCCCGTCCACGAAGGGCAGCTGGCCGGAGGTGTAGACCAGGTTGCCCGAGCGCAGTGCGGGCACGTAGGCGGCGACCGGCGCGGTGACCGGCGGCAGCGTGGTGCCGAGCTTGGCCAGGTTCTCCCGCCAGGGCGTCACGGATTCGGCCACGGCTACTTCGCGCGCTTGAGGTAGGCCACGTGCTGCTCGCCGGTCGGGCCGGGCAGCACCGTCACCAGCTCCCAGCCGTCGGCGCCCCACTGGTCGAGGATCTGCTTGGTCGCGTGCGTCAGCAGCGGCACGGTCGCGTACTCCCACAGGGTGATTTCGCTCATGCGCAGAGCGTAACGGGACGCCACCGACGAGGGCAGACATGGCTCCGCCGCTGATCGGAAGTCCGTGATCGGGACATCTTGTACCCATTCGACCCGCCGGTGGCGCATCACACGGACGGACCGGTCTCCCGGCCTATAGGCTCGCTGGGGTGGAAGCACCAACAGCAGCGCCGACGACGGGCTGGCCGGAGCGGGCGACCCGCGCCCGGCTGCACTACGTCTCCGGCAAGGGCGGCACCGGCAAGTCGACGGTCGCCGCCGCGCTGGCACTGGCGCTGGCCAGGGGCGGGCGCCGGGTGCTGCTGGTCGAGGTGGAGAGCAGGCAGTCCATCGCCCAGCTGTTCGACCGGCCGCCGCTGCCGCCCACCGAGACCAGGATCGCCGCCGCGGACGGCGGCGGCGAGGTCTGGGCGCTCGCGCTCGACATCGAGCACGCCTTCCTCGAGTACCTGGACATGTTCTACAACCTCGGCTTCGCCGGCCGGGCCATGCGCCGGATGGGCGCCATCGAGTTCGTCACCACCATCGCGCCCGGGCTGCGCGACGTCATCCTCACCGGCAAGATCAAGGAGTGCGTGATCCGGGTGGATCGCGACACCGGCGAGCGGGTCTACGACGAGATCGTGGTCGACGCCCCGCCGACCGGCCGGATCGCGAGCTTCCTCGACGTCACCACCGCGATGGCCGAGATCGCCCGCGGCGGGCCGATCGCGAGCCAGGCCGAGGGCGTCTCGAAGCTGCTGCACTCGGACGAGACGCTGATCCACCTGGTGACGCTGCTGGAGGCGCTGCCGGTGCAGGAGACCGCCGACGCCGTCGCCCAGCTCACCGCGGAAGACCTGCGGATCGGCACGGTCATCGTGAACCGGGCGGGCCGCGGCTACCTGCCCGCCGAGCTGCGCGACGCGGTGGCCGACGGCGAACTCGACCGGGACGAGCTGCGTTCCGGGCTGGCCGCCGCGGGCATCACCCTGCCGGACGCGGACTTCGACGGCCTGGTCACCGAGACGGTCGAGCACGCGGCCCGGCTGCGCGCCCAGGACGACAGCGCCACCGAGCTGGCCGAGGTGGACGTGCCGCAGCTGTACCTGCCCGCGCTGCCCGACGGCATCGATCTCGGCGGGCTGTACGAACTGGCGGAGAAGCTCAGCGAGCAGGGGGTCCGATGACAACGCCGAGCACAGGTTCCCGGCTCGACGTCGCGGCGATCCTGGCCGATCCGAGCGCGCGCGTCGTCGTCTGCTGCGGCTCCGGCGGGGTCGGCAAGACCACGACGGCAGCGGCGATTGCGCTGCGCGCCGCCGAGCTGGGCCGCCGGGTCGTCGTGCTGACCATCGACCCGGCGCGCAGGCTGGCCCAGTCGCTCGGCGTCGCGGAGCTGGACAACGCCCCGCAGCGGGTGCAGCTCGGCCCCGAGGTCCCCGGCGAGCTGCACGCCATGATGCTGAACATGCGCCGCACCTTCGACGAGATGGTGCTCGAGCACACCAGCCCGGACAAGGCGAAGCAGATCTTCGCCAACCCGATCTACCAGACCGTCGCCTCCTCCTTCGGTGGAACGCAGGAGTACATGGCGATGGAGAAGCTCGGTCAGCTGACCGGCCGCAAGGACTGGGACCTGATCGTGGTCGACACCCCGCCCTCGCGGAACGCGCTCGACTTCCTCGACGCGCCCAAGCGGCTCGGCACCTTCCTCAACGGCCGGATGATCCGGGTGATCATGGCCCCCGGCCGCGGCGTCGGCCGCTTCGTCACCGGCGCGATGAGCCTGGCGCTCAAGGGCGTCTCCACGGTGGTCGGCGGGCAGCTGCTCAAGGACGCCTCGAACTTCCTGCAGTCGCTGGAGTCCATGTTCGGCGGGTTCCAGGAGCGGGCGAACCGCACCTTCGCGCTGCTGGCCGAGCCGGGCACGCACTTCCTCGTGGTCGCCGCCGCCGAGCCGGACGCGCTGCGCGAGGCCTCGTTCTTCGTCGACCGGCTCTCCACCGAGAAGATGCCGCTGGCCGGGCTGGTGCTGAACCGCACGCACCCGGTGCTGAGCGGGCTCTCCGGCGATCGCGCGCGCTCGGCGGCCGAGCAGCTCGGCGGCGACGCGGCGCTCACCGCCGCCGTACTGCAGGTGCACGCGCAGCGGGCGGCCACCGCGAAGCGCGAGCAGCACCTGCTGCAGCGCTTCACCGGAGCGCACCCGCGGGTGCCGATCGTCGCGGTGCGCGCGCTGCCCTTCGAGGTCTCCGACCTGGCGGCGCTGCGCGCGGTGGGGGATCAGCTGGCCGGGCCCCGCCCCACGGCCGACGTCCACCCCTGAACACGGGACCGAGCCCGCTACTGCGGGCTCGGATTCCGGGCTGCGGGCGATCCTGGGCTAGATCGCGATCTGGTGCTGCCGCTGGGCCTGGAAGAAATCGGCCCAGGAGGTCACCTCCGGATGCTGCTTGAGCAGCGCGCGCCGCTGCCGCTCGGTCATGCCACCCCACACCCCGAACTCGACCCGGTTGTCGAGCGCGTCGGCCCCGCACTGCATCAGCACCGGGCAGTGGCGGCAGATCGTGGCCGCCTTGCGCTGTGCCGCACCGCGAACGAACAGCTGGTCGGGATCGACTTCCTTGCATCGGGCCTCGGAGACCCAGGCGATCCGCGCCTCGGCCTGCTCCACGTTCAATCGAGCGATGGGGGTTGTCATGTGCATTTGTGTGCCCCTTTGCAGTCCGAACACCGAATGAACCGGCGCTCCGGAATCGCGTTCAGTACGCGGCAACCCAGACCCCGCTGCGCACTGCACCACATTCCACTTTGAGTGTTAGCTCTATCACACTGGGTTCTCAATCTAGGTAAAGGTTGGGAGCAACGCAAGACCGCACCCGAACCTTTTTGGTACGTCCGTGCCTGGGAAGCAAGTTTCGAACCGTCCGGTTGGGCCGACTCGCTGGGAAAACCGGGCGACACGCCCATAGGTAGCGGACACCGCCGTCCGGCGGCGTGTCCTTCGCCGTGCGCACCTCGCAGGCGGGTCCTGCCCACCCCGTACTCTTGGGCCGTGCCGATGACACGAACACTCGCGAAACTGGCCGGCAGCTGCGTGCTCGCCGCCGTGCTCGTCGCGGGGCTGTTGTTCCCGCTCGCCGGTGGATTCGGCTTCGTCTCGAACCGCGCCGCCGACGCCGTCGACAACGTGTCCGCCGAGCTGGTCGAGGGCACCGTCCCCGCCGTCTCCACCATGGTCGACACCGCGGGCAACCCGATCGCCTGGCTGTACGAGCAGCGCCGGTTCGAGGTGCCGAGCGACGAGATCTCCAACAACATGAAGCTCGCGATCGTCTCGATCGAGGACCGCCGCTTCGCCGAGCACGAGGGCGTCGACTGGCAGGGCACGCTGCGCGCGTTCCTCACCAACTCCGCCAGCGGCGAGGTGCAGCAGGGTGCCTCCACGCTGGACCAGCAGTACGTGAAGAACTTCCAGCTGCTCGTCGTCGCGAAGACCGACGCCGAGCGCCGCGCGGCCATCGAGACCACCCCCGCGCGCAAGATCCGCGAGATCCGGATGGCGCTCACCCTCGACCGCGAGCTCACCAAGGACGAGATCCTCACCCGCTACCTGAACCTGGTCCCGTTCGGCAACAGCTCCTACGGCATCCAGGACGCGGCGCAGACCTACTTCGGCGTCGATGCCGCCGACCTGAACGTCGCGCAGTCGGCGATGCTCGCCGGCATGGTGCAGAGCTCGTCGAAGCTCAACCCGTACACCAACAAGGAGGGCGTGCTGCAGCGGCGCAACACCGTCCTCGACACCATGGTGCAGAACATCCCGAGCCGGGCCGACGAGTTCCGCACGGCCAAGACCGAGCCGCTCGGCGTGCTGCCCGAGCCGAAGGGGCTGCCGCGCGGCTGCATCGCCGCCAACGACCGCGGCTTCTTCTGCGACTACGCGCTGCAGTACCTGGCCAACTCCGGGATCAGCCGGGAGCAGGTGGACAAGGGCGGGTACCTGATCCGCACCACGCTCGATCCGGCCGTGCAGGACTCGGTGCGCGACGCGGTGAGCGCCGCCGCCGACCCCAACCTGGCGAATATCGCCGAGGTCATGTCGGTGGTCGCGCCCGGCGAGAACTCGCACGACGTGGTCGCCATGGCGAGCAGCAGGCGGTACGGCCTCGACCCGGACGCCAACGAGACCGTGCAGCCGCAGCCGTACTCCATGGTCGGCGACGGCGCCGGCTCGATCTTCAAGCTCTTCACCACCGCCGCCGCGATGGAGAAGGGGCTCGGCATCAACGCCCAGCTGGACGTGCCGAACCGGTTCGAGGCCAAGGGCATGGGCAACGGCGGCGCCCGCGGCTGCCCGGCGGCCACCTACTGCGTGGAGAACGCGGGTAGGTACAAGTCGCCGCTCTCGGTCACCGAGGCGCTCGCGACCTCGCCGAACACCACCTTCGTCAAGCTGATCCAGGCGGTCGGGGTGGCGCCGACGGTGGACATGGCGGTCCGGCTCGGGCTGCGCTCGTACACCGAGGCGGGCACTTCCGGGTTCAGCAACCAGAGCCTGGCCGACATGATCAAGGAGCAGAACCTCGGCTCCTTCACCCTCGGCCCGGTCGCGATCAACCCGCTGGAGCTCTCCAACGTCGCCGCCACGCTGGCCTCCGGCGGCCGCTGGTGCCCGCCGTCGCCGATCCGCGAGGTCGTCGACCGCCAGGGCAAGCAGGTGCCGCTCACCCAGCAGGCCTGCGAGCAGGTGGTCGAGCCGGGGCTGGCGAACACCCTGGCGAACGCCATGGGCAAGGACGACACCGAGGGCACCGCCGCCGGCTCGGCGCGGGCCACCGGCTGGAACGCGCCTGCCTCCGGCAAGACCGGCACCACCGAGAGCCACCGCTCCTCCGGCTTCCTCGGCTTCACCAACTCGCTGGCCGCCGCGGTCTACGTCTACGGCGACAGCCCGACCCCCGGCGAGATCTGCTCCTTCCCGCTGCGCAACTGCGGCAGCGGTGATCTCTTCGGCGGCAACGAGCCCGCGCGCACCTGGTTCAGCGCCATCAAGCCGGTGCTCGGGCAGTACCCGCCGCCCGCGCTACCGCCGCTGGACGACAAGTACGTGCGCGGGTCGAACCAGGCGCAGGTGCCCGACGTCAGCAACATGTCCCAGGGCGACGCCACCTCGGCGCTCACCAGGGCCGGGTTCCAGGTCACCGCGGTGACGCAGGGCGGCGCGACGCCGAAGGGGACGGTGATGGGCACCGCGCCGAACGGGTCGGCTATCCCGGGGTCGGTGATCACCATCTACGTGAGCGACGGCACCCAGCGGCAGGCGCCGAGCCCGGCGCCCGCGCCCGCCCCCGTACCGGTTGCTCCCGGGTTGCCGCCGCTGCGGCTTCCGCCCATTCCGATCCCGATCCCGATCCCCCGCTAGAACCGGGGGCGGGGCGGCTCAGAGCCGGGCTTTGACCGCGGCCGAGATCCGGGAGCCGTCCGCCTTGCCCGCGGCGATGGCGGTGGCGATCTTCATGACCTGCCCCATCTGCCGCATGCCGGGCCGCTCCCCCAGCGCCTCGGCGACCTGCGCGATGGCGGTGTCGGCCACATCCGCCACCTCGGCCTCGGTGAGCTGCGTCGGCAGGTACCCGTCGATGATCCTGGCCTCGGCGTGCTCGTTGGCGGCGAGCTCACCGCGGCCGTTCTGGGCGTACACCTCCGCCGCCTCGCCGCGCTTCTTGGCCTCTTTCTGCAGCACGGAGATCACTTCGGCGTCGGAGAGTTCGCGCGCCGCGGAGCCGGCCGTCTCGGCGTGCTGGATCGCGGCGAGCAGCATCCGGACGGTGCCCAGACGCAGGGTGTCCTTGGCTTTCAGCGCGGTGGTGAGATCCGCCCGCAGCTGCGACTTCAGTTCCGACATACCCCCACGCTAGCCCGTCCCGCACCCGGCTCCCAGCGCATTTGCGCTCGTGGCACCCGCTGTGCGAGAACACACGGGGCAGGACCGGGCCGGCTCACCTATGCTGGGCAAATGCCCGTCATCACGACCTCCGCCGTCGGACGCGCCGCAACGGTGGCCGCGGGAGCCGCGGTCGCCGGAATCGGTTACGCCTCCCTCGTCGAGCGCAATGCCTTCGTGCTCAGGGAGACGACCATGCCGGTGCTGCAGCCCGGGTCGTCGTCGCTGCGGGTGCTGCACATCAGCGATCTGCACATGACGCCGAACCAGAAGCTCAAGCAGCAGTGGCTGCGCGACCTGGACCGGCTGGAGCCGGACCTGGTGGTGAACACCGGCGACAACCTGTCGCACCAGAAGGCGGTGCCCGCCGTCGTGCAGTCGCTCGGCAGCCTGCTCTCCCGCCCCGGGCTCTTCGTGTTCGGCAGCAACGACTACTTCGCGCCGGTGCCGAAGAACCCGCTCAAGTACTTCGAGAAGAACCACCGCCGCACCTACGGCGCGCCGCTGCCCTGGCAGGACCTGCGCGCCGCGTTCAACGAGCGCGGCTGGCTCGACCTCACGCACGTGCGCCGCGATCTCGAGGTCGGCGGCATCCGGATCGCCACCGCAGGGGTGGACGACCCGCACCTGCGGCGCGATCGCTACGACACCATCGCCGGAGCGCCGAATCCGCTGGCGGACCTGCGAATCGGGGTCACCCACTCGCCCGAGCCCCGGGTTCTCGACCGCTTCGCCGCCGACGGCTACGACCTGGTGCTGGCGGGCCACACGCACGGCGGCCAGCTCTGCGTGCCCGGTTTCGGTGCGCTGGTGACCAATTGCGGCATCGACCGGTCCCGGGTGAAGGGCCCGTCCAGCTGGGGCGAGCACACCAAGCTGCACGTCTCGGCCGGTATCGGCACCTCGCCGTGGGCGCCGTACCGCTTCTGCTGCCGCCCGGAGGCCACGCTGCTCACCCTCGTCGCCGCGCCGACCGAGCAGACCGAGATCGGCTACGGCCGTTCGGCTTCGGAGGCCGTCGCCCGCTAAGGTCGCGTCCCGAGGCCGAACGTCAGGCAGGGGGACGGGACAGTGGCGGACAGCCATGTGCAGGGACTACCGGGGGCACAGCCGGATTCCGGTGCGGTGAACCGAGTTACGCCGATCGTTGGATCGACGTTTTCGGACGGATCCGGCTCGTGGCACGCCACCGCCGTCCGCGAGCGGGACCCCGAGCGGCCCGCCGTGCCGCCGCCGCACGATTTCGACGCCTTCCTCGCCGAGTACCGGACCGGGCCGAGCGGGCAGAGCCGGACCCTGCCCGCCGCGGGCGCCGTCGTGCTCGTCTTCGCGGCCGCCGCCACCGCCGTCGCCGTCACCCGCGGCTCGGACGCCCCGGCTGGCGGCCCCTCGCTGGTCAGCGCGCTCACCAGTGAGGCGCCCGCCAGCGTCGCGGCGCCACCGCCGGTGCTCCCCGGCTACCAGGTGGTCGCCGCACCGGACCGGGACGCGGCCTACGACGTCCCCGCGGGCTGGCACATCGCCCCGGCGGACACCGTCGCCGGGTTCGGCCGCGCCCCGGACGCGCTCACCGGCAAGGGCTACGCCACCGACGGCCGCGACTACTGCCCCGGCTCCACCCGCACCGTCTCCTTCCTCACCGCCGCCGCCGACGCCGATTCCGCCGCGGCGGCCACCGCCGTCGGCGCCGAAGCCGCCCGCCTCGCCTACGCCGACCCCGGCGCCGCCGCCCCCGCCGAGCCGCTGCGCTCCATCGACGGCGGCCAGCAGGGCATGTTCGTCGAGACCAGGGGCCGGATCGCCCGGCCCGCCCCGGGCTGCGCCGCCGAGTACTCCGTCTACACCTGGGCCGCTCCCAGCACCAACGGCAGCTTCGTCATGGTGATCGCCGCCGACACCGGCGTCCCGCACGCACTCGACGCCGCCGGAGCCAAGCGCGTCTTCAGCTCCATCCGCCCCTACGAACCCTGACTGACCTGCCGGTTTAACGTCCGGAGGCCCCCTGTTGTAAGCTACTTCAGGTTCTCCTCCCCGGGGTGTGGCGCAGCTTGGTAGCGTGCTTCGTTCGGGACGAAGAGGTCGCAGGTTCAAATCCTGTCACCCCGACTCGTGTGGTTGAGACACGAAGGCCCTGATCCGTTCACACGGATCAGGGCCTTTTTTTCGCGGTTTGACCTTCGAGTTGCTCGAAGCTCCATGATGGCCGCATGCCGGACGAACTCATGCCGATCGGAGAATTCGCGCGCCGCAGTGGGCTGACCGCCAGCGCGCTGCGCTTCTACGCCGACACCGGGGTGCTGCTGCCCGCGGAGGTGGATGCGGCGACCGGGTATCGGTACTACGCCGGGGAGCAGGTCGAGCGGGCCGGGGTGCTGCGCCGGTTGCGCGAGATCGGGATGCCGCTGGCGCCGGTGCTCCGGGTGCTGGAGGGGGATCCGGCGGAGGCGGTGCGGCTGGTCCGCGAGCACGCGGAGGCGGTGGCGGCGGAGGCGGTGCTCGCTCAGCGGACCGCCGCCGAGCTGGAGGCGGCGTTCGGTGGGGCGCCGGAGGTGGCGATCGGGGCAGTCCGGGGGCCGGTGCTGGCGGCGGCGATCGAGCAGGTGCTCGCGGCCACCGCCGTCGACCCGGGGCTGCCGGTGCTCAACGGGGTGTGCCTGGAGGCGCTGCCGGATGCGGTGATCCTCACCGCCACCGACCGGTATCGGCTCTCGACCCGGACCATCGCCCCGGCCGAGGCACCCGCTTCGAGCTGGGCGGGGACCGTCGCCGGGGTCGATCTGCGGGCGGCGGTGCCGGAAATTCGGCGCACGCCGGTGGTCGCGCTGCGCGCCACCGGGCACCGCATCGGGCTCGGTGCGCAGAGCTGCCGCGTCCTGCCGGAGGAATTCCCGGACTACCGCGGCATGCTCGCCACGCTCGCCGCCGTCGGCACCAGGGTGACCGTCGGCCGGGACGCCCTGCTCCGCGCGCTCGAAGAGCACCGGGGCAGCGATATCGAACTGCGCGCAGCCGCGGGTGGACCCGCGCCCGGCGCCACCTCGCCACCCGCTGTCGGCGACCCCGCCGGCGGCATTACCGCCTCCGGCGAGCTGCGCATCGGCGGCACCGCGCTACCCGCGACCGTCACGGGCACCCCGTGCACCCTGCACTTCGACCCCGCCATCCTGCACCCGGCCGTCGCCACCGCGATCGGCCCGGAACTCCTGCTCGACCTGCGCGGCCCGACCCAGCCGATCACCCTCCGCTCCGCCGACCGCGGCGACCTCACCACCCTCGCCATGCCCATCCACCCCCGAAACGGAGCCCCGTGACCGACCCAACCATGACCGCCATCCTCGCCGCCGTCGGCGCAGGCCGCGACGGCGACACCGGCGCCGCCCGCACCGCCCTGCTCGCCCTCTGGACCGAGATCGGCCCCGCGGGCGACGCACTGCACCGCTGCACCCTCGCGCACTACCTCGCCGACCTCTACGACGACCCGGCCCAGGCCCTCGCCTGGAACATCCGCGCCCTGGACGCCGCCGACACCGTCACCGACGAGCGGGTGCAGGAGCAGCACGACAGCCTGCGCATCGCCGGCTTCTACCCCTCCCTGCACCTGAACCTCGCCGACGACTACCGCCGCCTCGGCTCCTTCCGCACCGCCGCCGAACACCTCGCCCTGGCCAGGCAGCACGCCCCCGCCCTCGGCCCCGACCCGTACGGCGACCTCATCCGCGGCGCCATCGACGGCGTCGGCGCGGCGATCGAGCGCCGCGACACCGCGCCGCGCGGCTGATCAGGCCGGGATCCGCTCACCGGCCAGGAACGGGACGACGAAGGCGCGCAGGAGTTCGCGCTCCTCGTCCGGCTCGGCGGGCATGGTGAGCAGCGAGACCACACTGCGCACCAGCCAGCGGCCGAGGCGGCGGGCGGCGGCTGGGTCGAGGTCGGGGCGGAGGCTCGCGACGAACTGGCTGGCGAGCACCTCGACGGCGTCGGAGGAGTCGGCCAGCTGGGCGACGACGCCCGCGTTCACCGGCTCGAACCAGACCGCGAGGTACTCGGTGCCGCGCACGGCGGCGAGCACCGCGAGGAGCGTGTCGAGCAGGGCGGTGGCGGGGTCGGTGACGGCGCCGCGCTCGCGCCAGACCCGGGCGACCACCCGCTGCGCCTCCCGGTCGGCGAAGGCGACGAAGAGCGCCTGCCGGTTCGGGAAGTAGCGGTAGAGGGTGGCGCGGGAACAGCCCGCCGCCGCGGCCACCTCGGCCATCCCGACCCCGGAGACCCCGGTCAGGCCGCGCGTGCGGAAGAGGCTGCGCACCCCGTCCAGGATGCGGTCGGCGGCGAGTTCGGTGCGCGGGCCCGCGAGCCAGTCGCTCACGCCGCGCTCCGGAACGGGACGCGGGTCGGGCGCCGCACGTACGGGCCGTCGGCGTACTCGACGGCGTCCGGGTCGACGGCGAAGCGGGGGTAGCGGGCGAGCAGCTCCTCCAGCGCGACCCGCGCCTGCATGCGCGCGGCGGCGGCGCCGAGGCAGTGGTGCGGGCCCTGGCTGAAGGTCATCAGCTGCTGCGGGTTGCGGTGGATGTCGAGGTCGGCGGCGTCCGGGCCGTAGACCCGTTCGTCGCGATTGGCGGAGCCGTACACCAGCAGCACCTTACGGCCCGCCGGAATGGTGACGCCCGCGATCTCGACGTCGCGGGTGGTGGTCCGCGCCAGCCCCTGCACCGGCGCGGTGAGCCGGAGGAACTCCTCGACGGCGGCGCGGATCAGCTCCGGCTCGCGCACCAGCCGCGCGCGCTGCACGGGGTTGCGGTGCAGCAACTGCACCGCGCCGCCGAGCAGGCCGGTGGTGGTGTCGTTGCCGCCCGCGACCATGGTCCAGGTGTAGGCGAGCAGCTGCACCAGCCCGGTGCCGTCGTCGTCGGTGGCGCCGAGCCCGGCCTGCACCAGCAGCGAGACGGTGTCGTCGCCGGGGTCGGTGCGCCTGCGCTTGATGAGCTCGGCGAAGTACCCGACCATCTCCATGGAGGCCGCGCGCGCCTGCTCGCTGCCGGAGATGCCGCCCGCGACCACGGCGTCGGTCCAGCCGTCGAAGCGGACGCGGTCCTCCTCCGGGACGCCGAGGTAGTGCGCGACCACCATGCTCGGCAGCGGCTTGAAGAGCGTGCGCACGATGTCGCCGCCGTCGGCGAGCAGCTCCAGCCGCTCCCGGACGAAGGCGCGCACCATCGGCTCCAGCGCCTCCACCCGCCGCGGCGTGAACCCACGCGCGACCAGGCTGCGGAACTCGGTGTGCTGCGGCGGATCCTGCATGACCAGCGGCGGATTCGCGGTCAGCCCGATCTGCTCGAGCTCGCCGTACTCGATGGTCAGCCCCTGGCCCGAGGAGAAGGTGGCCGTGTCCCGCGCCGCCGCGTAGACGTCGGCGTGTCTGGTGAGCACCCAGTAGTCGTGCTCCGGCCGGGCCGGGACCACGTGGTGCACCGGGTCGTGCTCGCGCAGCGCCAGGTACATCGGCCAGGGCTCGGCCCAGGTGGAGCCGGAGCAGGGCTGGAACACGGCGCGAGACTCATCGACCAACATGTCCCGAAGGTAAGACAGATTGCGCGATGTGTCTAGAGTGCGTACTCGGTGAACTCCCCCGCCGCCCGGAACCCGAGCCTGCGGTACACCGGCTCGCCGTCCGCCGAAGCCTGCAGAACCGCCGTGCGATAACCGCTCTCGCGCGCGGCGTGCAGCACCGCAAGGGTCATGGCGCCGCCGAAGCCGCGCCGCCGGTACCCCGCGAGCGTGCTGATGTTGTAGATGCCCGCGACCCCGGCGAACCGGAAGACCTCGGCCGCGCAGACCGCGCGATCACCCACGGAGCCGACCAGGTAGCGGGCCGGACAGTCCGGCGCGAGCGCCGCCGCGGCGGCCAGGTCGTAGAAGAGCGGGACCGTCGCGGCGGGCGGCTCCCAGTTGGCGGCGAGCACCGCGGCGTAGTCGGCGAGCTCGCCCCGCTCCCGGACCGGCCGGATCGTGAGCAGATCCGGGATCGGCGGCAGCTCGCCGAGCTCGGCCCACATGGCGGTCTCGGTCTCGGTCGCGGTCCAGCCTGCCGCGGTCAGCGCGGCGCCGAGCTCCGCCGACTGCGACCACCAGGAGAACGGCCGCCCGGTCGCGCGGACCAGCGCCGCCACCTCCTCGATGCGCCGGGCGTCGGCCGAGCCCACGATCTGGTTGAAGGTGTCGTCGGCGAGGCCGCTGTCCGCGATGGTCACGTCGCCGGGTTCGAGGACGCGGGCGCCGGGCAGCCCGCGGTGCAGGTGCGCCGCGTGCTCGGCCAGGTTCGCGGCCATCCGAGCGGGGATATCGTTTTCCGGTACAGGTGAAAGCACACGCAAACAATCGCGGGCGCGGCGCAGAAACGCGAGCGAATTCTCCGGCCGGGTGCGCAACCGCTTACCTCCCCGCCGCAGCGCCGTCACACCGGCGAAACACGGCGTCCATAGCGTATACAGCCATGTCGACACGGTTGAGCACGCTCGCGGACGCCGCCGGGCGCCCGCTGCGGGATGTGGTCTACGAGGCGCTGCGCAGCGAACTCATGAACGGTGACATCACCTTCGGCGAGCGGCTCACCGAGCCCAAGCTCTCCGCGCGCTTCGGCATCTCCCGCACCCCGATCCGGGAGGCGCTGACGGTGCTCTGCTCGGACGGGCTGCTGCAGCGCGCGGAGTACGGCTTCAGCCCGGTGCGGCCGAGCATCCCGCTCATCCGCGACCTGTACGAGCTGCGCATCACGCTGGAGCTCGGCGGCATCCAGCGCGCCATGACCAATCCGGCGGTCCGGCACGACCACGCCGCGCTGAGCGCCGAGCGCGAGCGCTGGCTGGAGCTGCGCGCCGACCCGCCGGAGCAGCAGCCGGGGTTCGTGGTCAGGGACGAGGAGTTCCACGTGACGCTGCTGACGGCGTCGGGCAATGCCGAGCTGGTGCGCGCGCTGGTGCAGGTCAACTCCCGGATCCGGCACGTGCGGATGTACGACTTCATGGTCAACAACCGGATCGAGACCACCATCGCCGAGCACCTCGGCATCCTCGACGCGGTGCTCGCCGACGACCTCGCGCTCGCCTATCGCCTGCTGCACACCCACATCGGCGAATCGCTGGACGTCGTCCTCGACCGCGTGACCAAGGCCGTCGCGGCGATGTCGCTGGCCACCGACCGCACCCCCTGATCGGAGCCGCCATGACCGCCCTGCTCGACGAACCCGCCGTGCACCCGTCGCCGGTCGACCGGGTGCGCGCCGCCTACCGCCGGATCGCCGAGGTGGACCGGCCGGAGGTCTGGATCGCCCTCCGCCCCGAGGCCGAGGTGCGCGCCGACGCCGCCGCGGTGCAGGCGAGGCTGGCCGCCGGGGAGGCGCTGCCGCTGGCCGGGCTGCTGGTCGCGGTGAAGGACAATATCGACGTGGCCGGGGTGCCGACCACCGCCGCCTGCCCCGGCTTCGCCCGGATCCCGGACGAGACCGCCGCCGCGATCGAGCGGCTGACCGCGGCGGGCGCGGTGCTGCTCGGCAAGACCAACCTCGACCAGTTCGCCACCGGCCTGGTCGGCACCCGCAGCCCGTACGGCGCGGTCCGCAACGCGCACCACCCCGAGCTGGTCTCCGGCGGTTCGAGCTCCGGCTCGGCGGTGGCGGTGGCGCTCGGCATCGCCGATATCGGGATCGGCACCGACACGGCTGGCTCCGGCCGGGTGCCTGCCGCGCTGAACGGCATCGTCGGGATGAAGGCGACGCTCGGCATCGTGCCCGCGCACGGCGTGCTCCCCGCCTGCGCGGACTTCGACGCCGTCACCGTCTTCGCCGCCGAACTCCCGCTCGCGGTCGCCGCCATCCGGGTCATGGCGGGTCCGGAGCCGCGCGACCCGCGCAGCCGGAGCTGGCCCGCCGACGTCCCGCTGGCCGCCGCCCCCCGCATCGCGGTGCCGACCGGCGCGAACCTCGCCGCGCTCGCCCCCGAGTACCGCGACGCCTTCGAGCGCACGCTGCGGCTGCTGCGCGAACGCGGCGCGGAGCTGACCGAGGTCGACATCGCGCCGCTGCTCGACGCCGCGCGGCTGCTCTACGACGGCGCGCTCGTCGCCGAGCGGTACGCGGCGGTCGGCGAGTTCCTGGCGACCGGCCCGGCGGGCGTCGACCCCACCGTCGCCGCCATCATCGGCGCCGCCGCCACCCCGAGCGGCGCCGCCTTCGCCGCCGACCTGGACACCCTGGCCCGCACGAAGGCCGAGGCGGGCACCCTGCTCGACGGCTTCGCCGGGCTGCTGCTGCCGACGACGACCGAGCACCCGGCCATCGCCGCGATCGAGGCCGATCCGCGCACGGTGAACCGGCGCATGGGCACCTTCACCAACTTCTGCAACCTGCTCGACATGGCCGCGGTCGCGGTGCCCGGCCTGCCGACCGCGGCCGGGCTCCCCTTCGGCGTGATGGCGGTGGTGCCCGCCTTCGCCGACCAGCTCGCGGTTGACATCGCGGCGCTGCTCACCGGGGACGAGCCGCCGCTGCTGGTCCCGGATGCGGTGCCGCTCGCGGTCTTCGGCGCGCACCTGCGCGGCCAGCCGCTGCACCACCAGCTCACCGCGCTGCACGCCCGCTTCGCCGGGGAGATCGCCACCACCGACGCCTACCGGCTGGCCGCGCTGGACACGGTGCCGCCGAAGCCGGGGCTGGTGCGGCACGGGCCCGGACTCGGCGCCCCGATCGCGGGCGAGCTGTTCCTGGTGTCGAAGGCCGGGCTCGGCGCCTTCCTCGCGGCGCTGCCCGCTCCCATGGCGCTGACCAGCGTCGATCTCGCGGACGGGCGCAGTGTGGTCGGCTTCGGCTGCGGTTACGACGCGGCGGTGGCAGGCACCGACATCACCGGGCACGGCGGCTGGAAGGCGTATCTCGCCGCACGGTGATCCCCGTGGGCCGGCCTCCCGCGGACCGGCCCGTCCTGTGCGGTCGGGACGGGTCGGGCAGTGGCGGCAACGGTTACCTTCGGCAGTGGCCGGTCGGCCGCCTCCCGCGACGCCGGCTCCTTCAGCACCCGGAAGAGCCTGCTGCACCATCAGTCCCCGACGAACCGACCGGACCGATCACCCCTCGTGCACCGGTCCGGCCGGACGTCCCCTCATTCCCGTTTCGCAACCCCTCAGAAGCGATCCGGTACGGGAACTACTGTGCGACGCCCCGCTCTCGAGCGGCTTAACAAGACCTTGCGGCCGGATATGCCGCAATTCTCGCGAGCCGTAACGGCGGACGGCCCGGAGGGGAATGATGGAGGACAGCGACATCGACAAGAGTGGAGCAAGCGATGGAAACCGTGGTCGTCTGGGTGCTCGCCTGCGTTCTGTACTGGTGGGGGCTGCTCTAGACGGGCCCCGTGGAACGCACGGAGGGCGGGCGGTGCCAATGGCACCGCCCGCCCTCGTCGTGGGTCGGGTCAGCCCTGCTCGAGCCCGGCGCGCACGCCGCCCTCGACCCGCTTGCCCAGCTCGGCGTCGACGTTCTTCCAGTACTCGAAGACCCGGCTCAGCACCGGCTCCTGCACGCCGTCGAGCACGTGCCCGACGATGTTGTCGACCAGCCGGTCGCGCTGCTCGTCGGAGAGCACCTCGCGGACCAGCGTGCCCGCCTGGGTGAAGTCACCGTCCTCGGCGTGCTGGATGTACCCGGCCCTGACCATGGTCGGGTCGAATTCCCAGCTCCCGCCGTCCGGCGCCCGCTCCGGCTCGGCGTGCGGGCCGCCGTAGGAGTTCGGCGCGTAGACCGGGGTGCTCGCGTCGTTGTAGTCGAAGCGCATGGCGCCCTCCTTGGAGTAGGAGTTCACCTCGGCCGCGCGCGCCCGGTTCGGCGGCAGCTGCGCGTAGTTGGTGCCGACCCGGTAGCGGTGCGCGTCGGCGTAGGCGAAGACCCGGCCGAGCAGCATCTTGTCCGGTGAGAAGCCGATGCCGGGCACCGTGTTGGACGGCTCGAAGGCGGCCTGCTCGATGTCGACGAAGTAGTTGCCCGGGTTGCGGTTCAGCGTCCACTTGCCGACCTCGATCAGCGGGTAGTCGCGCTGCGACCAGACCTTGGTCAGGTCGAACGGGTTGAAGCGATACGCCTCGGCCTCGGTCACCGGCATCACCTGCACGTGCAGCGTCCAGCTCGGGAAGTCGCCGCGCTCGATCGAATCCCAGAGGTCGCGGCGGTGGTAGTCGGCGTCCGCGCCCGCCAGCCGGTCGGCCTCGTCCTGGGTCAGGAAGTCGATGCCCTGGTCGGTCTTGAAGTGGTACTTCACCCAGAAGCGCTCGCCTGCGGCGTTGATCCACTGGTAGGTGTGCGAGCCGAAGCCGTCCATGTGCCGGTAGGTCTTCGGGATGCCGCGGTCGCCCATCAGCCAGGTCACCTGGTGCGCCGACTCCGGGCGCAGGGTCCAGAAGTCCCACTGCATGTGGTGGTCGCGCAGGCCGCTGCCGGGCAGCCGCTTCTGCGAGCGGATGAAGTCGGGGAACTTGATCGGGTCCTTGATGAAGAAGACCGGGGTGTTGTTGCCGACGAGGTCGTAGTTGCCGTCTTCGGTGTAGAACTTCACCGCGAAGCCGCGCGGGTCGCGCCAGGTGTCCGGGCTGCCCTGCTCGCCTGCGACGGTGGAGAACCGCACCAGCGATTCGGTGCGCGCACCCGGCTGGAACAGCTTCGCCTCGGTGTAGCGGCTGACGTCGCTGGTCACCACCAGTTCGCCGTAGGCGCCGGCGCCCTTGGCGTGCACCACCCGCTCCGGCACGCGCTCCCGGTTGAACTGGGCGAGCTTCTCGATCAGGTAGTGGTCGTGCAGCAGGATCGGGCCCTGCGTACCCGCGGTGAGCGACTCGTTGTCGCTCTCGACCGGGATACCGCTGTTGGTCGTGGTCGGCTTGGTCATAGCGGAAGCCTCCTCGGGCTGTCGGTTGAACGGGCGCATTCGGCGCAGCGACCCCAGAAGACGACCTCGGCCTCGTCCAGGACGAAGCCGTGCGCGTCGTCCGGGTGCAGGCAGGGGGCCGCGCCGGCGACGCAGTCCACATCGGCGACGGCGCCGCAACCGCGGCACACCAGGTGGTGGTGGTTGTCGCCGATCCTGGTCTCGTACAGCGCCGCCGAGCCGGCCGGCTCGATGCGCCGCAGAATTCCGGCCCGCACGCAGGCCCGCAGCACGTCGTAGACGGCCTGGGTGGAGACCGCGCCGAGCGATTTCCGCACGGCGGCGGCGATCCGGTCGGCATCCGAGTGCGGATGCGTGGCGACCGTCTCCAGCACCGCGAGGCGAGGTGCGGTCACTCGCAGGTTCGCCCGGCGCAGCCAGTCGCGCGGTTCGGTGTCCATGGGTTCGAGTATGCCCTTTTTCTGGAACTAGTCAAGAAAACTAACTCTTCCAGACAAAGCGGGCTGCTGTGGCGCAGGTCACCTCCAATCGTGGAAGATCGGCGCCCTGGCCGCGGTTGAATGGGACTGTCGGCGCTCTTGGGCAGCCCCGGGCCGCATCTGATTCGTCGCTGCGAGCGACCACCCGCCGAGAGGCGCTTGCCGGGCGTCGACACCCCAACTTTCGTGTTCCCACGGTTACCCCGTGTTGCGGTTTCGACACCGCCGCCGCCGGACTAGCCTTTGCTCATGACTCGTCGGTCGGCCTGGCTGGTACTGCTCGCTGCCTTCGCGCTGCTGACGGGGCACGTCGCCGTCGGCAGTGCCGCGGCGGCGACTTCGTGCGTGGAGCCGTCCGGCCGCGATTTCGGCAGGGCCGCACCGGAAGACGTCGGCGTCGACAGCGAGCAGTTGGCCGCGGCGCTCGACTTCGCCGCCGGCCGCAACCGGCTGAACGTCCAGGTCTTCCGGCACAACTGCCTGATCGGCGAGGGGCCGGGCAACGCGCAGACCGGGCACGTGCCGTGGAACGTCTGGAGCGTGACCAAGAGCGTCGTCTCGGTGCTCACCGGCATGGCGTCGGACCGCGGGCTGATCGAGCTGGATGCCCCGATCGACCGCTACCTGCCGCCGGGGCTCGGCGACGCCGCGCACCGCGGCATCACCGTGCGCGACCTGCTCACCGAGACTTCGGGCATGCGGGTCGGGGTGATCACCGAGGGGCTGACCGGCGTCGTCCCGATCGACCCGAACAGCGCCGTGCAGGCGCTCGGCGTCCCGCTGGAGCACGAGCCCGGCACCACCTTCAGCTACAGCCAGCGCACCGTCGACCTGCTGACCTTCGTGCTCGAGCGGGCGCTCGGGGAGCCGCTGCAGCAGTTCGCGCAGCGCGAGCTCTTCGACCCGATCGGCATTCCGCGCGGCGACTACTACTGGGCGCGCGACCGCTCCGGCACCACCTACGGCTACGCGCACCTGTTCATCCCGCCGGTCGACCTGGCCCGGATCGGCATGCTGGTGCGCAACGACGGCCGCTGGGCCGGAAAACAGCTCGTCTCCACCGCCTACCTGGACGCGGCCCGCACCCCGTCGCCGGCGAACTCGTGTTACGGCTACCTCTTCTGGCTCGGGCCCGGGTGCGCCGAGACCCCGGACTTCCTGCCCGCCGGGGTGTACACGATGGCCGGGTTCGGCGGGCAGAACGTCTTCGTGCTGCCTGAGCTGGACCTCATGGTGGTGTGGACCGGCGCGTACGGGAACGTCAGCCGGTATGGGGCGAGCGGCATCATCCAGAACACCACCGAGCTGCCGCACGAGTTCTTCCGCAGGCTGCTGCCCGCGCTCGGCGAGCCGGACCCCGGCCCCTACGTGGAGCCGCCGCTCACGACCGACCAGAGCAAGTTCATCGACAGCACGCTGCTGCTCGCCGTCTTCGGCATCGGCCCGGCCGCCTACCCCGGCTGCAATGTGCTCAGCTGCCTCGGCGCCCCGCTCGCGGCGCCCTTCGCGGACGCGCCGCCCGGGTGCGCGGTGCTGGCCTGCATCGGCACCGACCCGCGCACGCCTGGCATTCGCTGATCAGTCCAGGCGGGTGAGCCAGCCGTGCGCGTCGTCGGTGCGCAGCGCGGCGTGGTGCCGCTTGCGCAGCGCCTGTGAGATCGGCCCCGGCCTGCCGTCGCCGACGATGCGGCCGTCCACCTCGAGCACCGGCGCGGCGCCCGCGGAGGTGCCGGTGACGAAGACCTCGTCGGCGATGTAGAGCTCGGTGAGGTCGACGGTGCGCTCCAGCACCGGGATGCCGTCCTCGGCGGCCAGGGTGAGCACGGTGCGGCGGTTGATCCCGTCCAGGATGTCGCAAGAGATTTCAGGATAGGGGGTATCTGCGTTGACCTGCTGTTTCACCCGATCCGGGGGCAGGGAACCGCTCGCCACCCTA
This sequence comes from Nocardia sp. NPDC057227, assembly GCF_042669725.1. NCBI lineage: Bacteria > Bacillati > Actinomycetota > Actinomycetes > Mycobacteriales > Nocardiaceae > Nocardia > Nocardia sp. NPDC057227. Next base: position 62,887 of record NZ_JBHUXA010000037.1, read on the forward strand.
GCTCCTGGGAGCCT